>JBGPEF010000076.1:0-14275 GCA_041482675.1 Tepidisphaeraceae bacterium
ATCTGGTCCACCTCCAACTGGATCTGGAACGACCCCAAATCCGGCTCGACGGATCAATCCCCCACCCCGCGCTTTTTCCGCAAGAATTTCGACCTCCCTGCCAAGCCACTCGCCGCCGAAATCCACATGACCGCCGACGACAAATACACCTTCTATCTCAATGCGAGAGAAATCGGCTCCGGCGAAGGCTGGAACACCCCCGAAAAATACGACATCGCCCGCCTCCTCGTCGCCGGCCACAACACCATCGCCATCAAATCCGAAAACGGCACCGGCCCCGCCGGCTTCATCGCCTGGCTCCGCATCATCACCCCCGACCGCCGCGAAACCATCATCGCCACCGACTCCACCTGGAAAATCTCCCTCGACAACAAACCCAACTGGGAAGCCCTCGACTACAACGACTCGGCCTGGCAGCCCGCATCCATCGCCGGCAATTCCGCCGCCGGCCCCTGGGCACTCGCCCCCGCTGGCGCAATCACTCCTCCTCCACGCAGGCCCTTGCCGCTAAAACTGGTCCATTTCTGCCATGCACTCCTCAACCTCAACGAGTTCATTTATGTCAATTAACACCAACAACAAGGGGTGGCATGGGCAGGCGTACTCGCATGCCCGTGGTCCTTCGTTAACTCGTCGCGACATTCTCTCCCGCGCCGGCCTCGGCATCGGCTCCCTCGCACTCGCCTCCCTCATGTCCGAACAAAACCTCCTCGCCTCCGAATCAATCTCCGCCCCTCCTTCGCCGCATTTTCGCGGAACCGCCAAATCCGTCATCGTCCTCTTCATGGGTGGCGGCGTCTCTCAAGTCGATACGTTCGACCCCAAACCCGCATTGTCGAAGCTCGACTCGCAACCCTGCCCCGAATCCATCGCCAAAAACATCCCCACCACCCACCGCGTCCAACTAAAATCCCTCTTCGCCTCCCCCTGGAAATTCAAGCAATCCGGCCAGTGCGGCATGCCCATCTCCGAGCTTTTTCCCCACGTCGCCCAATGCGCTGACGACCTCTGCTTGATCAGGAGCATGAAGCACCAAAGCCCCGTCCATTCCCCGGCCGAATACATCGCCCTCACCGGCTCGCAAACCGGCGACCGCCCCAGCCTCGGCTCGTGGATCACCTACGGCCTGGGCTCCGAAAACCGCGACCTGCCCGCCTTCGTCGCCTTCCTCTCCGGCACCGACCCCGGCGAACCCAGCAAAGCCCCCGGCTGGGCGGCCGGCTTTCTCCCCGCCCGCTATCAGGGCACGAGAATCAAAAACGGCACCATTCCCAACCTCACTCTCCCCACCGACTACACTTTGCAGGACCGTCGCCAGCAGCTCGATCTCATCGAAGCCTACAACCGCCTCCACCAGGATGAAAACTCTCTCGACACCGAGCTCGACGCCCGCATCCGCAGCTACGAGCTGGCCTACCGCATGCAAACCGCCGCCCCCGAAGTGTTCGACATCTCGGATGAACCCGCCCACATCCGCAAGCTCTACGGCCTGGACGAAACCCCCACGAGAGAATTCGGCACCAACTGCTTATTGGCCCGCCGCCTCGTGGAGCGCGGCGTGCGCTTCGTGCAACTCCGCCTCGCCTTCTGGGACGCCCACGCCGATCTTTTCGGCAATCACACCACCCTCGCCCGCCAATCCGACCTTCCCATCGCCGCCTTATTGATGGATCTGAAGCAGCGCGGCCTGCTGGATTCAACACTCGTCCTCTGGGCGGGCGAATTCGGCCGCACCCCCGGCGCTGAAGGCTCCGGCGACAAAAAAGGCCGCGACCATTCCCCCTCGGGTTATTCGATCTGGCTGGCCGGCGGCGGCGTCAAAGGCGGCCAAATCATCGGCGCCACCGACGACGTCGGCTACACCGCCATCACCCGCCCCATCCACCCCAACGACCTCCACGCCACCCTCTTGCACGCCCTCGGCCTCGACCAGCACAAACTCTGGTTCGAATATCACAACCGCAAAGAAAAAGTCACCGTCAACGGCGGCGAAGTAATCAAGGAAGTGTTCGGATGAGCCAAGACCTGAATCAGCACACACAAATAATCGAACCCTCTCCCCTCGATCCGGAGGCGCCCCCTGCTTTGATCTGGGAGCAGCGTGAAGATGGGCTGTTCATCCAGATTCCACCGGCGCCGCGCGAGCAGATGCTGGCCAAACCTGATCGCGCCGTCTTCCGCTGGTTTATGGCATTCGCCATCTTCACTTTCTTAGCGGGATTTGTTTATTTCACGAGCGAAATTCCCGCCGGCGCTGCGCTTATCATCCTGCCCATCCTTGCGCTTCTGGCAGGGCTTGTGTATCGAGAATTCATCAAACGCAGAGCCGCCCTTCGCGTTGCGCATCTTCCGACAACGATTGAGATTTCAAAAGGCGTTTTTTCTGTAAACGCCCCGCACCTCCCTGAGGCAGCGGCTATCTCTGTGAGGGTGCAGCGGGTACGGGATCTTTGCGCGTGCGTGAGCAGGTTTGAAGGCTTCGGCATCAGCCCGCATGGAGTACACATCAATACGGGATACGCCGTTCGCCTAAGTTTGGAGCTGGACACCAATGAAGCTCATGATGTGATGATTAAATGTAGTCTCAATCAGGCGCAGACACTGCAATTGGAAACGGATTTGCGAAATACTCTCGGCCTTCCTCCGTTGAAGCCACCTTAATTCTTCTTACCAGCGGCCGACGCAATTCTCCGCGCCACAAACTGCCGAAATTCCGTCCACTTCGTCTCCCCCGCGATCTTCAGCGCCCGCGCCGGATCGGCCGCCGCCAGCGGCTCCATCGCATACCACGTCAGGAGCGGCAGATTTCCATCCTCCCCGTCCTCCGCATGCTTTACCAGCCCCCGAATCACGTCCCACCTCTGCTCCAGCGGCAATCGCTGCATCGCGCTGGCCAGATAAAGCCGAACTACGGGCGAGGGATCATCGCTGGCCATCCGCACAAACTCCGCCAGCATCTCCGAAGAAATTTTCCGATCCTCGGCCGCCAGTTGGATGGTCCACGCCCGCACATATTGATCCGGATTCTTCAACTCCCTCATCGCCACCGTCTCATCCACTCCCCCGCAAACATGCAGCGCCCACAACACCCGCAGTCGCTTCGCCGGGTCGGCCGTCTCCGCCAGCATCCCCAGCAGCGCCGATTTCGCTCCCTCCGAGGCCCGCTCCTGCAAAATCTTCCGGGCTGTCCTCACATACCAGTCATTGTTGTTGAGCTGCAACTTCGCCAGCTCCCCATCGCTCATCTTCGCCAGATCGACCTGCTTCCCCTTCGTCCCGTTGTAGGCGAGCTTATAGACGCGCCCATTGCCCCGATCCCACTTCTCCGGCGTCTTATCGTGACAGGCCTGCTTGTCATACCAGTCGATCATAAAGACCGATCCATCCGGCCCGTATTTCATGTTGATCAGCCGCGACCACTTGTCGTTCATCTTCAGGAAATCGGCGCCGTGCTTGCCGACGTAGCCGCTGCCATGCACTTCCAACAAGTCGTTATTAATACGATTGCCATGGACGTTGCCCATCAGGATCGAATTTCGATACTGCGCCGGCCAGGAATCTCCCAGATAGATCATTGCCCCGCAGTGGGCATGCCCACCACCCGCCGCATCGGATCGATTGTTCCCCGCGTGCGGCCCGGCCGTCCCAGCGTAGTGCACGTGATCGGCGATGGTCTTGATGTCCTTGTAAATGTACGGGTTGTAGTGCTGCCCGGCCTGTCGCGTGTAGCGGGCGCCCTGGATGATGTGAAACAGATGGGGAATCACGCAGGCCGTGCAGAACGCCTGCCCCTGATCGTTGAAATCGACGCCCCATGGATTGCTCGTCCCCTCGGCGAACACCTCGAATTCCTGTTTCACCGGATGATATCGCCAGATCCCCGCATTGATCGGAATCCGCTGCTCCGCCGGCGTCCCCGGCTTGCCCACCTTGGAAAAAGTGAACACCCCGTGACATCCATACAGCCATCCATCCGGCCCCCACATGAACGCATTCAATGTCTCGTGCGTATCCTCCAGCCCCCAACCATCCAGCAACACCTGCGGCGGCCCGTCGGGCTTGTCATCCCCATCCTTGTCGGGAATAAACAAAAACTGCGGCGCAGCGCCGACGAACACTCCGCCAAAACCAACTTCGATCCCGCTCACCAGATTCAACCCCTCCATGAACACCGTCCGCTTATCATGCTTCCCATCCCCATCGGTATCCTCAAATATAATAATCCGATCCTTCCCCTGCCCCTCCGGCTGGCGCTTCGGATAGGAATGCGCCTCGACAACCCACAGCCGTCCCCGCGCATCCATGCACATGGCGATCGGCTGAGTGATGTCCGGCTCGGCCGCGAAAACCGTGGCCGAAAATCCGTCGGGCAGCGTCATCTCCTTCACCGCCTGCTCCGCCGTCAGTCCGGCGTTTTTCACCACATCGACCGGCGGCGGCGCGGCCTTGTCCGGCGCGGCCGGCACATTGGGCGCCTCGGCATAGAATTTGAAATCATCAAAATTCAAATGCCCCCAGTGCCCGGTATGCTCATCCACCAGCCGGATGTAAATCTGTTTCCCGATATACCGCTTCAGGTCCACCACCACCGGAAACATGTCCTCGGCCTCAGCGCCGGATCGCTGAAAGAAGACGATGTTATCCCAGGCCTGGACCAACTCCACCCGTGTCTCGGCATTCGGCCCGCCGCCCACCAGAAAGCTCGCAAACGGGTGCGTGACCGTAAACGGCACGCTGGTCAGAGTTCCCTTGGGCGGATCGCCCGCAACTTCAAACCCGCCGATCCAATATTCACCGCGATGCCCGCTCTTCATGTCCGAGCGGCGCTTGGCGACAAGGTCACCCTTGAGTGGCTGCTTCGCAAACGCATCGCCCGCGGCGGTCCAGTCTTTCAAAGTTCCCGTCTCAAAATCCAGGTTCAACGGCTTGCCATCCTCGCCCACCGGCAAAACGCCCGCCGGCTCCGCCGCGCGCACCAACCCTGCCAGACTCAAAACGAGAACCGCCGCCATCGCCCGCATATTCACCTCGTCTTTACGCTCTTCGTGCCGTCGTGCCCTTCGTGGCGAGCTGTTCTAGTTCGGTCCATAGAACAGCTTCAACCCCGGAACTTCCGTGCGGATCTTGTACAACCCGCCCGTCTCCGTCTCCGTGATATACAGCGTCTTCATATCCCTGCCCCCAAACTCCACATTGGTCACATTCTTCCCCGGCATCTCGATCGACCGGATCAACTGTCCATCCGGCCCAAACTGCCTGACCATTCCCGACCCAAAGTTGGCCACCCAAAGGTTTCCGGCTGAATCAAAGTTCATCCCATCCGGGTCTTTGTCCTCCGGCATCTTGCAGAATTCCGACTTTTCCCCCAGAGACCCATCCGGCTTCACCGCGTATTTCAAAACGTGATACTTCTGCGACTCGGCCACAAACAGCGTCTTCCCATCGGCCGAAAACGCGATCCCATTGGGAAATGCCAGCCCGCTGGCCACCATCGTCACGTTCTTCAGCTTATCCACCCGATAAACCCGCCCGACCGGCGCTTGCTTGCTCGATCCAGCCGGGTCAGTGAAATAAAGATTCCCAAAGTCATCAAACGCCAGATCGTTGGGCCCGCGGAATGGCACGCCCTGAAAACTATCCGCATAGACGCTGGCCGACCCATCCGGCTTGATCTCGATGATTGCCTTCTTGCCAAAATCGCACACAAAGAGCGACCCGCTCTGATGGAACGTCATCCCGTTGGTTTTCTTGAAAGTCTTATCCGATCCCTGGAATGCCACCGATCCATTTCCCTGCTCGTCAAACCTGGTCACGATCCCCGGATCGGCGTCGCAGTTCGATACATAAACATTTCCTTTCCCATCCCACGCCGGCCCTTCGGGGAATTTCAGGCCGTCTCCCACTTTCGTCACCTGATACGGCGGCTCCTGCTTGGCAGCGCACCCGACCATCATCAAACCGATCACGAGAATTACAGTGAATCTCATTGCGAGTTCTCCTTAACCCTGAAAAAAACAATCCCGCTCCTATTTGAACGCTTTATCCTTTGGATCGCCGGCCGACCGAATATATGCGATCAGATCCAGCACCTCATCCTGGTTCAGAATATCGATCAATCCCGTCGGCATCATCGAGATCTTCGATGGCTGCCGTTTGGTGATATTCTGCTTCAACACCACCACGGTATCGGAAGAGAGCGGGTGTGTCCTCACCACCACCTTCTGATCATCCTCGTTCTCGATCCTGCCGACCACAAAATCCCTGTCTTTTGTGGAGATTTCGATGTTCTGATACTGATCGGAAATCACCTTGTCCGGCAGCAAAATCGCTTCCAACACATCAGTCGGGCTGAATCGATTCCCCGCTCCGGTGAGGTCCGGCCCGGTCGCTCCTCCTTCATTGCCGAACCGGTGGCAGGTCAGACACTGCGCCACCGCCAGCGTCTCCTTCCCCCGCTCAAAATTCCGGCCGGAGGTCGCCTGATCGATCACCGGCAGCAAATCCTGCATCTGCCAGTTGCGAACGAACTGCCGGGGCTTCATCTCCTTAACAACTTCGACCACCTCGCCGGCCTTGAGGAACGCCTCGATCTTCCCCCGATCTTCTTCGTTCATCATCTTCAGCGCATCCTCGCGGATGCGCTGCAAAAATCTCTTAAAGCTCGCGCCGCCTGTATATTTCTTCTCCGCCAGCGCCAGCCAACTGAAATAGGCCTTGCGCTGTTCCATCGTCCACCCCTCGCGCACATTCCTCAGCACCAGCACATAGTGCAATTGCTCTTCCTGCGTCCGGGCGCTGGCCAGCAGGCTCATCGACTTGGCGACCACGTTCGGCGAATTCAAATACGCCAGCAACTGCGACAATTCCTTGTTCACGAACATCTGTTGCGCTGGATACAGCGCATCCAGCTTGGCCGCGATCGCCCTGGCCTCTTCGGGACCGGGCCTGCCCAGCCTCACAAAGCACAACCCATAAGCCCGGCAAGCCTCCAGCAATTGCTCTTCCGACAAACTCTTCAAATTCAAGCGAGCCAGCGCCTCCAGGATTCTTGGCTGAAGCGAAGTATCCAAAATTCGATACTCCACCTTCGTCAGCGCATTGGTGGGATAATTCTCCGTCGGCGACTGGGCATCGGCGCGGATCAAACCAACCAGCGCGTTGATCGCGGCGGTGGGGCGGGTCTCATTGAGCGCCTTGTCCTGCCACTGCGAAATCGGCTGCCACTCAATCGCCGCCCGTGCCGCGTATCTCAAATATCGGTCCTGCGAATTGAGGAAATCCCACGCAAAGCTCACCGCCCCATCGTCCATCTTCCCCTGGAACGACTCGAGCTTATGCCGAGTCGCCCGCGCCTGGGCGGCATTGTCATCCTTCACCGGCGCGGCCGGCGCTGTCGAATCAGTCCCCACATACGTGACTCGATAAAGTCCCGACTGCGTCCCGCGCCCGCCGACGGTGATATACATCGCCCCATCTTTGTTGATCACCATATCGGTGACCGGAAATGCCTTCCCCTGCACAAACGGCTCAAACCAGCCGCGATATCCCGCGCCTTCGGGCGTCATGTGGACGGCGTAAATCTTCCCGTACGACCAGTCCTCGACGAAAAATGCCTGCTGGTATTTCGCCGGGAATTTCGCGCCGCGCCCAAAGGTCACGCCGGTGGGCGAGCCCAATCCGACATTCACCACCGCTCCCAGGCTATCCGGATAATAATCCGGCCATTTTCCCGTCCCATTTCTCCAGCCATACTCTCCGCCGCTCACCGCCAGATTCACGCGAATCGGCCGATACCACGGCGTGCCCGTATCCCATTCCATATCCGAATCAAATGTGAACAACTCGCCGTCATCGTTGAAATCAATGTCGTAGGTGTTTCTCAGCCCCGCGCAGAAAAGCTCCCAGTTTTTCCCATCCGGATCGGCGCGGCTGATCGTCCCGCCCGGCGCCATGATGTTTGGATCATGCCCGCCGCCATCGGGATTGCGGGGGAGAAGCAGATCCTCCGCATAGTTGTGATGCGGCGAAGTCGGGCTTTTCGCCGGAGATTTGGTGAAATTCCCCGCCACCAGATAAATCTTTCCATCCGGCCCGATTCGCGTTGCGTGCGGGCCGTGCTCGCCAGCGCCGTTGATCTTGATCAATGTTTCCAGCTTGTCGAATTGATCATCGCCATCCGTATCCCGCAGCCGATAGAGCCCGCTCCCGTTCCCGCCGATACCGCGTCCATTCACGGTCACATAAAGCGAATCATTCGCCCACAGCAACCCTTGCGCATGCCCGATCGGCAAATTGATCGGCTCGATCTTGATATCCGAAGCCCTCTCTCCCGGCGTCACGCGAAACATCGGCCCATCCTGGCCGGACACAATCAACCGCCCCTTTGGATCGCTCGTCATGCTGACCCACGATCCCTGCTCGGCCTTGGGGACTGAATACAGCAGCTCAATCTTGAATCCCGGCAATGTCGTCAACTCCTCGGCCGGCGTCGCCTGCGCTGTGATCCTGCCATCCGAGCCCGGCAAATTCCCCCACGGCTGCATGCCCAGGTTTCCCACCACGTGTACGGGCTTCCAGGCCGTATCGTCGTATGCCCTGGCATCCCACCCCTTCTCAGTGCTGTCAGTCACCTTCCAGGTATTATCTGTAACCGCCACCAGCTTCTTCCCATCCGATTTGGTGATGGTCAGCCGCAGGATCAACCCGGCTATCCCATCGGTGTTTTTTGCTTTCACCGCGATCGTGTTTCTGCCCGGCTCGAGCACCTTGAGCACATCCACCACGGTTGCCCGCTCCCATGTTGTGCTCTGGGCCACCTTCTTCCCGTTGACATAGACCACCATCTCATTGTCGCACGTGCCCCACAGCGTCGCCGCCTTCACATCGTCACGCTTGTTCTCAATAAAAGTCTCGAATGTCTTGCGGAAATAGAAAATCTCATTGTCCTTCGACTGTTCGGACCCCCAAATCCATCTCGGTTCCGCCGTCGCCTGCCCCCGGGCCTGGCGCATGAAAACAAATGCTCCCGCCAGAACTGCCATCGCGAAAACGACTCTCATCTTCATCAGACCCTCAACTGATTTGACCGCCGAATGATACGGATAACGCTCCCCCTGCACAAACGGATGACGGCAACCTTCAACCTCAAACCCTATTCCTCTTTCCCGCCATTCCTGCTATCAAACCCACCCAATGGAATTCCTCCGCAAGCTCATCTGGACCATCTTTCACCTCAGCCCCAGATCGCTCAACGATTTCACCGCCTACGTCGGCCCCCACAAGCTCTACGTCGTCCTCTTCCTGATCATCTTCGCCGAAACCGGGCTGGTGGTGACTCCAGTCCTGCCGGGCGACTCTCTGCTCTTTGCGCTGGGCGCGATCGGCGCTAATCCTCAATCGCCGATCAATCTGCCATTGATATCCGCAATCCTGATCGCCGCCGCGGTGCTGGGGGATGCGGCCAATTATTGGATCGGCTATCGCCTCGGCCCCAGGGTTTTTACCCGCGAAAATTCCCGCCTGTTGAACAAGAAACACCTGCTCCGCGCCCAGGAGTTCTACGAGAAATACGGCGGCAAGACGATCATCCTCGCTCGCTTCGTCCCCATCGTGCGCACCTTCGCCCCATTCGTGGCCGGCATCGGCAAGATGGGCTACGGCCGATTCTTCGCCTACAACGTCGTCGGCGCCATCGCCTGGGTAACGATTTGCGTCGTGGCCGGCTACTACTTCGGCAATTGGAGCTTTGTGCAGAAACGATTCGAGCTGGTCATCGTGGCGATCGTCATCATCTCGGTCCTGCCGATGGCCATCGAATTCGTCCGCGCCCGCCGTGCGGGCAAACGATCGGCGGCCACCCCGCCCGCGTAGGGTGCGGCTCGCCGCACCACCGCTCATGGCCAGATGGGCGCTCCCTCCAAGCCGGAGGTTTCCTCCAACCCACACATCAGATTCGCATTCTGCACCGCCTGCCCGGCCGCCCCTTTTCCGAGATTATCAATTGCCCCCAGTGCAATCACGATTCCCCGATCAGGATCGGCTGCGTAAGACACGAACACCAGATTCGATCCCATGGCCCATTTGCTGTGGGGAGGATTGTTGGTCACCCGTACAAACTTTCGCCCCTTGTAAAACTCCCGCGCGGCCTCAAGACATTGCTCGGTCGTGGCTTTTCCCCGCGCATAGCACGTCGCCAGAATCCCCCGCGTCATCGGCACCAGATGCGGCGTAAATGTAAGCGGTGGGGGGGCACCCCCGGCGAATTTCCCAATCGCCTTGCTCATCTCAGGCACGTGCGGGTGCTTCAGCAATCCGTACGCGCTCACATCCTCGTTCATTTCTGAATATCCGAATTTCGACTCGCCGCCACCGCGCCCGGCTCCGCTGATTCCAGTCTTGGCATCAATGATGATCCCCGATGGCTCAATCAATTTCGCACTCACCAGCGGCGCAAGGGCTGTCAACGAAGCGGCCGGAAAACACCCCGGATTCGCGAGTCGACTCGCCTTCTTCACCTCATTCGGCCAGACATCCGCCAGCCCGTATGTCCATCCCTCGACGAATCGATGGTCTCCGCCAATATCCACCACTTTCACCTTGGGAGGCACCTTCGCCAGGGCGTCTTTCGATTCTCCCGTCGGCAGCGATGCAAAGAGCACGTCGAGCCCGCCGGTTGCGGCCGGCTCCCATTTCGCGATCACCAACTCCGCCAATTTCCCCGCTAACCCCGGAAACCGATCCCCGAGCTTCTGCCCCGCCGAAGACTCCCCCGCCACATAAACCACCTCAAACTCCGGATGCGAAGCGCAAATCCGCAGCGCCTCGCCACCCCCATAACCGCTCACACCGACGATTCCCACTCGGATGCTCATGCCGCGATTCTACTCACGATGACAGGGACCGACCATTGGAGCTATCGAGCTTGAAGGATTTGTTCGATTTCCTGACGCACCTTCGCCTCATCAACCCCCCGCGCCATCAGCGCCTTCCCCGCCGCGGATGTTGGATTCATCGTCATCGCCAGCAATAGATGCTCGCTCCCTACGTAATTGTGTCCCAACGAGGCGGAAGCAGTGATTGCACTTTGAATGACGCGTTTGGCCTCGGCAGTCTGCGGGAATCGCTTCATTTGCCTGAACGAAGCCCAGAAGGAAGTCTTTCCGATTAGTTCGTCATGAGTCTTCTGAAGATTCACATCCAGCCGCTTCAACACTTCCACCCCCACGCCGCGCCCTTCTTCCAAAAGGCCAAGAAGTATCTCCATATCGCCGATGATTCTAACGCCACTGTGATGAGCGATACGATTGGCTAAAGCCATGATCTTTCGCGCCCGGTCTGTAAATCTCTCAAACATCACTAACATCTCTTTCCCCAAATGAATCAATGCCCCGATGACTCAATGAATCAATTCCCTCATTTCACCACGGGCAGCGCCGTCCCGCTCACCTTCCCCCACCCACTCCCCAACTCCCCAATCGGATCCGGCGGCAGAATATCCACCTTCTTCTCTCCCAACTTCGCCTCTCCCCTCTCCACCTTCGCCTGAAAATTCCGACACTCCTTCAACAGCGCCTCCAGAATCTCCTCCTCCCGAACATTCGCCACCTTCTCCCCCTGCACATAAATGATCCCCCGCCGATCGCCGGCGAAGATCGCGATATCCGCCCCCTCGCACTCGCCCGGCCCATTCACCACGCACCCCATCACAGCCACCTTGATCGGCAGCCGAATCTCCTCCGCCAACTTCTTCCTCACCTCCTGCACCAGCTTGAAAAGATCAACTTGAATCCGCCCGCACGTCGGACACGCGATCAACTCCGCCCCCACGCGCTTGCGCAGCCCCAGCACGTACATCAATTCCAGCCCATCCTCCACTTCGTAAACAGGATCGCTCGCATAACTGATGCGGATCGTGTCGCCAATCCCGCTGCACAGCAGATGTGCCAACGGCGCAACGCTGCGAATCGCCCCCGTCTCCCGTGGCCCCGCATGCGTGACGCCCAGATGCAGCGGATAATCAAACCGCGCACTGATCTCCCGATACGCATCAATCACCAGCAGCGGATCAATCGATTTCGCGCTGATCACCACATCATGAAAATCCTCCTCCCGAAAAATATCCAGATACTCTTCGAGCTTGGTGATCATGATGGCCAGAAAATGCCCGTGCTTGTTATCCGAGAAAACTCCCCCCAGCTCCTTGAGCCGTTTTTGCTTATCCTTTCTCTCAACAATCGATCCTTCATTAACCCCCACCCGAATGGGAATCTTTTTCGCCTTGCAGGCCTGAATCACATCCCTCACCTGCGACCGATCCGAAATATTCCCCGGATTCAGCCGAATCTTGTGAACCCCCGCCTCCACCGCCTCCAGGGCCCGCTGAAAATGAAAATGCACATCCGCCACGATCGGCACCGGCACCCGCGGCAAAATCTCCCGCAGCGCCGCCGTATCTTTCTTCTCCGGCACCGCCACCCGCACCAGATCCGCCCCGGCGGCCGCCATCTTCAGGATTTCGGCCACGCATTTGTCGATTTCATGGGTAAACCCCGCCGTCATCGTCTGCACCGAAACTGGCGCATCTCCGCCGATGCTCACAAATCCATGGGCATCATCCCCCACAATCACTTTCCGCGTTTTACGCCTGTTGATCATCAATACATTGTAGCCACACGGCTGGCCTTTGAGCGATGACTACTCGTAGTTCGCCTTGATCCCCGACGGCTGCGGCGGCAGGTTCTTCGCATACAAATGCGAGATATCGCCCATCCCAATGCACCGCGGCACCGCCCACTCCTTGGATCGCTCATCAAACAAAACCGTCGTCAACGAACTCGGATGCAGAAAAAATCCGCTGAACATCAGCGGCAGCGGAATCTCCAGCAGATGCGCCAGCCAGCAAAGCCCAAATCCGCCATGGCAGAACACCGCAATCCGCTCCCGGTTCGGCCGAACCGGCCGATATAGCCCACCCGCTCGCTCATACCCACGCCGCAATAGAAACTCATCCGAATTCCCCTTCAGACGCTCAAATCGCTCCTTGAAAATGGGCGTTGAAAAGCAGGGCTGCTCGTGCCAATTCTCGTGCGTTGGAGAGGGTGATTTGGCGCGAATAATCTCGCCCGGAATATCCCACATCACCAGTCTCCCCCACCGCTCGAGAGTGACTCGACAATCCGACAGCTCGGCCATCCAATCCTCGACAATGCCTTGCATCCCCAGCCGCTCGGCCGAATATTGCATCGTCGCCTTCGCGCGGCCCATGGGAGAAGAATAAATGTGCGTCGGCGCGATCCGCTCCATCCGTTCCGCCAACGCCTGCGCCTCCGGATGCCCGGCCGGCGTGAGGTTATCGCGCTCGTAATCCGGGTCGGCGTGTCGGATGATGTATAGTCGCATCGGCCGGCAAGATACAGGAGATCAGCCATGAAAGCTTGGTTGCTCAAGGACCAGAAGGGACTCGAATCAATGAAGATTGGTGATGCATTCGAGCCTCACGCACCGGCCGGCGAGGCCGTGGTGGAGCTGTTTTACGCGGCCCTCAATCCGGCCGATCGATATCTGGCCGAGGGGCACTATCCCGCACGTCCGACGTTTCCTCACATTCTCGGCCGCGACGGAGTGGGGAAAGTGATCGACGTTGGCCCGGGAATCGCCGGCGCCAGGGTGGGGGATGCGGTGATGATTCTGCGCGGGGAGACCGGCGTGACGCGGCCGGGCACGCTGGCGGAAAAAGTCGCGGTGGCGGCCGACAATCTCGTGCCCGTGCCGCCCGATTGGAGCATCGAGGAGGCCGCCTGCGGCACGCTGGTTTATCTCACCGCCTATCAGGCGCTGACCGACTGGCCCGACCTGCCGCAGAAGAGCCGGGTATTGATTACCGGAGCGTCGGGAGGTGTGGGCGTGGCGTCGATCCAACTGTCGAGGGCCATGGGACACGAGCCGATTGCCCTCTCTCGCGATCAAGCGAAGTGGAAGAATCTGAAAGACCTCGGCGCAACCATCGTGCTCGACCCCAACGATGAGCAATGGGTCCAGAAGCTGAAGGAGATGCTGCACGGCCAGAAGGTGGAGCTGGCCATCGACAATATCGGCGGGCCACTCTTGCCGCGGGTGATCGATGCGCTGGGGCCCAATGGCAAGGTGAGCTGTATCGGGCAACTGGCCGGCCCGGTGCCGCAGTTCAGCCCGGCCGCGTTGTTCTTCAAGCGCATTTCCATGAAGGGCGTCCACGTCGGCGCATACACCGCCATGCAGGCCCGCCAGGCGTGGGGAA
>JBGPEF010000077.1:0-14228 GCA_041482675.1 Tepidisphaeraceae bacterium
AATAAGGCGGCCAATCAGACGCAGAAGAGCGATCCCGCGTCGGCCAAGGCGATGGAACAGGCCGCCAAGCAGGCGCAGCAGCAGCAGGTTTCACCCAATCAGCAGCAGGCCGCCCAACAGGCGCAACAGAATCAGCAGGCGCAGGCCCAGCAGAAGCAGAAGCAGGCGGAATTGGGCCTGCAAATGATGCTGGACACGCTGCGCGAGGCCGAGCGGCGGAAGCTGGAGCAGCTCGCGAAGGAACTATCGAAGTTGCAGGAATTGATTGCCAACCTGATCCGCCGTCAGGCGGGGCACAATGTCGATAACCTGGCCATTCAGGGGACCGAGCCGGCGACGAAGCTGATCACGGATGACTTGCTTGCCAAGGCCGAGCGGCTGCGTGACAAGATGCCGCCCAAGCCGGATGTGGGATCGCTGGGGAATTTCCAGATCACCACTGAGAAGAACACGCGCGACGTCAGCAAGTCCGCCGAAGAACTGCCCAAGGGCGGCGCCGATATTGCGGCGACGCTGACCAAGGCGGCCGGTTTCATGGAGCGGGCCATCGTCAACATCAAGGAGACGAAGCTGCCCGAGGCGTTTGATCCTTCGCAGGTGAAGGCGCTGACTTCGCTCGAGGAAGCGAAGTGGAAGACCGATGCGATCCTGGCCGAGATCAACAAGCAGATGGAGGATGCGAACAAGGAGACGATCCGAGCGGCCTATGAGAAGATCAAGGCCGAGCAGGAGCTGATTAATACGGAGACGGTGAAGATCGATGGATCGCCGCGGCTGCCGGATGGAACGTTCCGCCGTGAAGTGGCCGTCAATCTCGGCAAATTGCCCGGGCAGCAGGGTGGGTTGGCGGACCGCACTCAGAAATTGGAAGAGGATCTGTCCGCACTGGGCGGCGTGGTTTATGTGTGGGCCAACAAGGACATCGTTCAGTCGATGAACGAGGTGAAGGATGATCTGGCCAAGCCCACCACCGCCAAGCCGACGCAGGCCGAGGAGAAGCGGATCGTCGATCAGCTTGATGCGATGATTCGCAATCTGGCCATCAAGCCCAAGCAGAACGATTTCAATAAGCCGCCCGGCGGCGGTGGCGGCGGTGGGGCGGCCAAGCCGGGATTGCCTTCGGAGGCCGAGTTGCGGCTGCTGAAGGAATTGCAGATCGCGGTCAATAAATCGACCAAGACGATCAATGATGAGCCCAAGCCGGACAAGCCCAAGCTGGTCGGGCTGGGCAATCGGCAGGGTGAATTGCGGAATCTGCTGGATCAGCTCATGCAGAAATCATCGCAAGGGCAGATCAAGCTCGATCCCGAGCCCGATCCGAAGGACAAGCTGCCGGAAGAAGCTTCGACGGCGCAGATCGAAAACCAGGAATTGGATGAGTGGCTGCGCGGCGCCAAGACCAGTGATGATCAGTTGACGGATGATGTGAAGATGGTCGGCCAGCGGATGGGCCGCTCGCGGCAGAGATTGGCGCTGGATCACGATCCCGGCAAGACGACGCAGGCGATCCAGGACCGGATTTTGAACAATCTGGACAACCTGATTCAGTTGGCGCGGCAGCAGCAGGCGCAGGCGATGGCCAAGCCCGGCCAGAAGCCGCAGCCGGGCCAGGGGCAGAAGCCCAAGCCCGACTCTGGCGCCCAGGCCGCCAATCAAGGCAAAAAGCCGGGGCAGCCCAATCCCAATCGCGGGCAGAATCCGGCGCAGACGGAGCGACAGGGTGGCACCGGCGATAACACGGCCGACACGACCAGGGACATCATGGAAAAGCTCGCCGAGTTCGGCCAGCTCAGCCCGCGCGAGCGTGAGGCGGTGATTCAGGGGACGCACGAGAAGATCATCGAGAAGTACCGGAAGCTGACGGATGATTACTACGAGATGATGGGCAAGAAGGGGTCGGAGCAGAGATAGGAATTTGCGATTTTTGATTTTTGATTTGCGATTGAAAGAAGGTTGAGATGAGTTGTTGCAAGATGCCGATGCTGGTGCTGTTGTTGGCGGTTTTGGCGATGCCGGCATGTGCGCAGGAAAAGCCCGCGGCCAAGAAAGAGGCGGAGGAGAAGATGGCCGCGCGGGCCAACCAGGTGCGCGGCGATGAGATTAACGGGGCGCAGCAGGCGGCGGTGGAGCGCGGGCTGTCTTACCTGGCCTCCAAGCAGGCGCGCAACGGGAGCTTTGGCGGCGGCTATGGTTCGGCCGCGGGGCACGCGGGAATCACCGCTCTGGGCGGCCTGGCTTTCATGTCGGCCGGGAATCTGCCGGGGCGAGGGAAATATGGCGACAACGTGCAGAAGGCGCTGGATTTTGTGATCGCCAACACGCAGGAATCCGGCCTGATCGCCTCCGACAATTCGCACGGTTCAATGTATGGCCACGGATTTGCCACGCTGTTCCTCGGCGAGGTCTACGGCATGACCCAGGATGAGGATGTGAAGGAGAAGTTGCAGAAAGCGGTCCGGCTGATTCAAAAGACGCAAAATCGCGAAGGCGGCTGGCGATATACGCCCGCGCCGATCGATGCGGATATTTCGGTGACGATCTGCGAGATCATGGGCCTGCGGGCGGCTCGCGACGCCGGGCTGAAGGTGGAAAAAGAGACGGTGGACATGGCCATCAAATATGTCCGCCGCTGTCAGAATCCGGATGGGGGATTCTCGTATGTCGCGGGACAGGGCGCTGGCTCCGGATTTGCCAGGTCGGCGGCCGGCGTGGCATCGCTTTACTATGCGGGCGTGTTTGAGGGGAACGATTTGAAGCGCGGCCTGGATTATCTCAAGCAGTTTTCCGGCGGCCGGCCCATGGTCGGCGACGGGGGCATGGAGGGGATGTATTTCTACGGGAATTATTACGCGGCGCAGGCGATGTTCCTGGCCGGCGGCGAATACTGGGCCGGATATTACCCGCACATTCGCGACACGCTGATCGCGCGGCAGAACAAGGCCGATGGGTCATGGAACGGCGAGGCGGGACAGGACTATGCGACGGCGATGGCGCTGATCATTCTTCAGATGCCCAACCGATATCTGCCGGTGTTCCACGGGAAGGGGCCGGGGGGATGATGCGGAATTTGCGATTTGCGATTTGCGATTTGCGATTGTGGATTGGGATCATCGTCTTCACTGCACCGATGGTTCTGGCCGATGCGGGGTGGATGCTGACGACGGCGGATTTTCGCCAGCAGGCGGTGGTTCTTCATTCAATCGATGCCAAAGGAGTGATGGCCGGCCCGGCGGGGACCGATGTCGCCTCGCTGGTTCCCTTCGATCAGTTCCTTGCGCTCGATCGGTCCTCGCGCTCGCGGGTGGGGACGGGGAGGTTCATCCTGCACCTGGCCGGCGGCACGAGAATTCTGGGTGAGCCGACGGGCTACCAAGATGAGCAGGTGATTTGGAACAGCCCGGTGGTGGGGGAGCTGAAGGTGTCGCTCAAAGAGGCGCGGGCGCTGGTGCGCAACGGCAAATCGCCCCACAACATCGACCAGGAGCGCACCGAGGACCTGGTGCAGATGTCCAACGGGGATACCGCCAGGGGAATCGTCACCGACATTTCCGCCCGCAGCGTGAAGATCAATTCGGGCGGCAGCGATCTGGAACTGGGGCTGGATAACATCGACTGGATTTATTTCGCTGTCGCCGGCAAGCCAAAGCAGCAGGGGGATCGGTCGTTTCGCGTGCGGCTGCTGGATGGCTCGGTGCTGGCCGCGGGCGCAGTGGAGTTTGCGGGCGATACGCTGGCCATCACTCTGGGGAAGAGCGATAGCCGGAAGGTGCCGATCGTATCGGTCGATGGGATTGAGCAGATCAACGGGCCGGTGAGCTGGCTGTCATCGCGAATTGCCGAGCAGGTGGTGCAGATTCCCTATTACGGCTCGAGCACCTGGCCGACGCGGATGGATCTGACGGTGGGGGGCCGGCCGATCCAGTTCGGCAACCAGATATTCGCGCGGGGGATCGGGGTGCATTCCTATTCGCGGATCGATTATGCGCTGGATGGGGCGTACGAGGCGTTTCGCACGCAGTATGCGATCGCGGCCGATGAGCGGCGGCAATATGCGGACGTGACGGTGCGGATCAAGGTGGATGGGAAGCTGGTGCATGAGAAGGCGAATCTGCGGGCCGACGTGTTGGCGCCGGTGGTGATCGTCGATCTGCCGAAGACGGCGAAGATGCTGACGCTGGAGGTGGATTACGGGGCGGCGAATGACACGCAGGATCGGTTCAACTGGATTGAGCCGGCGTTGCTGAGGAAGAAGCCTCCACCGCCGCCCCCGCCGGTCGTGCCGGCCACAAAACCAACCACGCGCCCGGCCACACAACAGACAACCCGCCCAAGCACTACTCCCGCCTTCCGGTAGGTCGGGCACTCTTGCCCGACATGAGTGCCAGGCAGGCGCAAAAAAAAAGAAGACCGGTGCTCGCCGTAACACCGGTCTCCTAAATCAGGCTGCCCAGGCATATTGCCTGGAGACCCACAGCCTCACACCTGTTATCGGCCGGGTGGTCTTTAGGGATTAATTAAATTCTGCCGGAAATGCCGGGGGGCGTCCGATAACTTTTCGTCGCGGGCGGCTAACGCGGCGAACCGGGCCGCTATACAATCCCCCGCCAATGAGTGAGCAAAGCAAAATCGCCAAGCTGGGTTTGGAGAACGGGGCGGTGTTCACCGGACGATTTTTCGGCGCGTCGGGCACATCCGAGGGCGAGGTCGTTTTCAATACGTCGATGACGGGGTATCAGGAGATCCTCACCGATCCATCCTACAAGGGGCAGATGGTCACCATGACTTATCCGCTGATCGGGAATTATGGGATCAACCGGCAGGATATGGAGAGCCGCTCGCCGCACGTGGCGGGGTTCATCATCAAGGAGCTGGCGCCGATCTACTCGAATTATCGCGCGGACATGAGCCTCGATGCGTACCTGAAGCAGAACAACATCATCGGCCTGGAGGGGATCGACACGCGGGCGCTGACGCGGATGCTGCGGATAGGCGGGGCCATGCGGGGGATTCTTTCGACGGAAATTCTGGACGATGCCAGGCTGGTGGATCGCGCCAGGCACGCGGCGGCGATGGTGGGTGCGGATTGGGTGAAGGCGGTCAAGCCGCAAAAGTCGTACAACTGGGATGAAGACCAGGGGGATTGGGGATTGGGAAAGGTCGAGCGCGGCGATGGGCTGCACGTGGTGGCGCTGGATTGCGGGGCCAAGCACAATATCCTGCGGAATCTCAGCGAGCGGGGCGTGAAGGTGACGGTGCTGCCGCCGGACGTGAGCGCTGAGGAAATCATGAAGCACCGGCCGGATGGGTTGTTCGTTTCCAACGGGCCGGGCGATCCGGCCGCGCTGGATTACGCGGTGCGGCCGCTTGTGGGAGTTTTGGGGAAGGTGCCGATTTTTGGAATCTGCCTGGGGCATCAATTGCTGGGAAGGGCGATTGGGGCGGAGACGTTCAAATTAAAATTCGGCCATCGCGGGGGGAATCAGCCGGTGAAGAATCTGGATACCGGCCGCGTGGAGATCACCAGCCAGAATCATGGGTTTGCGGTGGAGCGAAAGTCGCTGGAAGCGAAGGGGGGAGTTGTCACGCACCTGAATCTCAACGACAACACGGTTGAGGGATTCCGCCATCGCGATCTGCCGATGTTCAGCGTGCAATATCACCCCGAGGCCAGCCCGGGGCCGCACGATGCGGCATATCTGTTTGACGCGTTCATCGACATGATGAAGACGGGCAAGCCGCCGACGGGGAAGCGGTTGGCGGAGCTTCAGGCGATGCGGGAGAAATGATCAGTTGAGGGATCGCTGGAACCGGATCAGGATAATCAGATACCAGATGGCGAAGGTCACAACCGCGAAAACGCCGCTGCAAATGCCGAACATCCCGAAGCCCAGGGAATGGCTGACGGTCATATAAATTCCTCCGCCCACGATCACTGCGATCGATGCGGGCAGTCCTATCATCACAATCATGCAGTGCGTGGCCAGGTTCTCGTTGGGTATGCGCAGCGCCAGGACGCGCAGGTAAAGCAGGAGCAGAAAGAACTGCGGAATAGCGGCCAGCGTGGCCAGTCCCCCAAGCATCATCGCGGGATTATTCAGCAGTTCAGCGGCGGCCACGGATACGCCGCCTCCAGCCGTTATCAGCGAAACGACCAGAAGAGAAATTCGCAAAACACTGTGTCCGCTCGCCTCCGGCGCTTCCGGTTCGGCTTCCGTCAAAAACCACACGGCCAGCAGATTAAGGACGGTGCTGCCAACTCCGAGCAGCAACCCACTGGTCTGACTGACAAATTGCGCGGTCATCCCGGATAAGAAATTGACGACGATCGCCAAGAGCAGGAGATTCGAGGCCAACCTGAGTTTCTTCACCCATTCCGGATCGCTTTCGGAGAGAAAGCGGAATTCGCCGGCCGTGCCGGGGCGGGCGTAGCCAACGACCCTGGCCTTCGGCTTCTTCTTTTTTTTAACCGCGGGCGGCGCAGCCACCGCGGCCTCGGCGGGCTCTTCGGCGTCGGCTTCTTCCTCCGCCTCGGCTTCGAGATCGATCGGCTCCTCATCGGCGGCATGCGCCGGCCCCAGCGAATACTCCAGTTGGAATCCGCCGATGTTGATTTGGTCGCCGCTCTGGAGCTCCTGTTCGGTGGCGCGCTGGCGGTTGACGAAGAGGCCGTTGGTGCTCTTGTTGTCCACGAGCTTCCAGCGCGAGGGGCCGAAATCGACGCGCACCAGCTTGCAATGAAAGCGGGAGACCAGGTTGGCTTCGAGCTGAATGTGCTTTTCGGGAAGTTTGCCGATTTCGATATCGTTGACGCCGCCGAGCAAAATGCATTCGCCAACTCGCGCAGGTCCGGCGGCGATGATGAGGCGTGCATCAAAATCGCCCGCGCCGGCTCCTTCGCCGAGCTGTTCGGCACAGACCAGCCGGACGATGCGGGCGCAGGTTGGGCATTGATAGACGGTATTGGCCGCGTCTTCAGCGACGACGAACTCGCCCCCGCATTGGCATTTGGCGGTGATCATTTTCTGCCCTGCCCTCTTCGACGTGGGGGCGGGCGGATTCTGCCATTAAAATATGCAGATGGCAACGGAATTCGATCACGCCTGCCGGTGCGGGTCGTTGGAGCGCCTCCAGCCGCACTCCGGGCAGCCGGAGCGGAAGTCGAAATCCAGCTCATATCCGCAGGAAATGCAGCAGCCGCGGCGCATGCGGAGCAGCTCGACGACCAGGAGGCGCGGCTTGGTCAGGAGCCAATAGGCGAGGGACGCGAAAAGCGCGTGGAAGATGCTATTGAAAAGCAGGCCGGACCAGATGGGCCGCATCGGCAGCACGGGGGGGAGCGTGGAAGTCGCGGCAGCGGGGACGATGCGCGATGAGAAACCGCTTGGGGTCGCGCCGGCGCGTGCCTTTGCGGGGGCGTTCATTGAGCGCTCCGTCCATAGAGCGAGCATCGGCCAGCCGCGCGCTTCAAAGACCCGCTCTTCCAATCGGCCGGTTCCGCCGATTGGTTTTGCATCCGGTATCTGTGCGGGGCACCAATCCGGCATCAACTGGCTGGGGAATGGGGCGCCGCTCGCGGTGATCATATTGCCGGCGTAGCTGCTGCTCTCCTCCACATCGCTGGCCCAGAGTGTGTTGCCGTCCTGATCGGTCAGGCCGACGGCGTCGATCTCGTTCCAACCGGGTACTTTTGGCGAGTCGAGATGGATTTTGATGCGGCTGGTCTTGAAGGTGGCAGCGATGGGAATTCTGGAGATGCCGGCGGTCGAGTTGGGCGTTGTGGGATCGTCTCCACGCCAGACTTCGACTTCCCCGCCATCCTTCTGAAACAGGGTGATGCGCGAGACCGCCCCGGGAATGTAATTCTCATGAATCTCAACCTGCCGCGGAATGATTGCCCGCGGGTAGTCGAGGATCAGCCATTCCTGCTGGCCATCGGCCGTTGCCGGACACCAGGCGTTTGTCGAATCGCCGTTCATCGGCGTATCGGGTGGGCCCAAAACCTGCCAGGCAGACCAGGATTGCGCCTCGCGGAGAGACTGGAGGCGCAGCGAGCCGGTGGTGCTCCAGAGGTTGACCGTCCACGCCCGCCCGCGCTGTGGGGCGGCGGCGGTGATGATGGTGGCGCTGGAAGGGTCGGCCCAGAGGCCAAAGGCCCAGGCGATCAACACTGAAATCATCGCCCCCAGGAGAAGGAAGATCAGCGCGCGCGAAGTAAATCGCAGCGCGCGGCGCAGGTTCGATGGCCGCGCGATGAACTCTTCGCTCTGCGTTGCAATCGTCGATTTATGAAGGATGGTGGTCATGGGGAGAGCGCCGCCATCCGCATTCCGGGCAGCCAGCGCGGAAATCGAATCCCAGTTGATAGCCGCACGCCAGGCAGCAGCCGCGACGCATGCGCGCCAGCTCCACAATGAATCTGCGCGGCAGGGCGAGGGTGAGATAAATCAGCCGGAAAAGACTGGCCAGGCAGATGGTGTTGATGATGAAGCCGCGCCAGATCGGGCGCATCGGGAGAAGTGGTGCGAGCGTCGAGGAGGATGTGCGCGGGGAGCGGATGCCCAGGCCGGTATAGATCAGAACGGCTGGCGGATTGGCGCTGGCGGCGGTGTTTGCTTCGCGCTCGCCCCAAAGGGCCAGCATCGGCCAGCCGCGGGCTTCGATCATGCGCTGTTCGCTGGTGCCCTTGTGCTCGACAATGTCGCGGCCGGGCCTGATAAGGGGGCACCATGCAGGCAGGAAGGATTCCGGGCCAGGCGTTCCTGGGGGGCTGGGTGAGGAGCCGTAGGAACTGCTGGCGGAGGCGTTGATGGGCCAGAAGGTATTTCCGGCATCGTCATGGAGGCCCACGGTGTCAATTTCGTTCCAACCGGGGACGCTAGGGGAATCAAGATAGATCTTCACCCGCGAGGTTTTGAATTTTGCCGAGACGGGAATTTTCGAGACGCCGCGGGATGATCCAACGCGTGTGGGATCGATTCCCTCCCAGACGGCGATTTCCTGCCCGTCGTCGTCGAAAATGGAAACACGTTCGAGCGCGCCGGGGTTGTAGGTTTCGTGGACATCGATTTCGACGGGTGTGACGGGTGTCTCGTAGTCGAGGATGAGCCATTCCTTTTGCGAGTCGGTGGTGGATGAGGCCCAGGCGGTGACGATGTCGCCTGCGCCGGGCGTATCGGGCGGGCCTATCACCTGGAGGATTGACCAGTTGGGGACATTGCGAATGGAGTGAATGCGCATCGAGCCGAAGCCGCTCCAGCCCTGCACGGTCCAGTTGCGCGGGCCATCGACGCCCTGGCCGGTCAACGAAGGATCGTCCGCCAGCTCGGTTTGGAACGCCAGAAACCAGGAGATGGCAATGGTGGAAAGTGCGCCCAGGAGGAGAAGGAAGAATGCGAGAAAAACGCGGTCGCGGAGGGGTTTTCGCCGCCGAGAGATGGGTGGCGCGAGCCCCGGGGGTAAGGCGGGTTTGAAGCTGCGGGCGGTGGCGTCCATGACCAGTTAGACTCCACAGGAACGGGGTAGTTCCATCATACTCGATCTTAAGCGGCCGGGGCGTATACTACTCCGCCCTTGAGCGGGTGATTTCCAGAAGGATGTGCGATGGCATTGCAAGTTGGGATTGTCGGGCTTCCGCTGGTCGGCAAGACCACCATTTTTAACGCGCTGACGGCCGCCGGGGCCGAGGCGACGGCCTATTCCAAGGCGACGACCAAGCCCAATGTCGGCATCGCCAAGGTGCCCGATGAACGGCTGAAAACAATCGAGAAATACATCCCAACGGAGAAGATTCTTCCGGCGACGATTCAGGTGGTGGATGTGGCGGGCCTGGCCAAGGGGGCATCGACGGGGCAGGGGCTGGGGAACAAATTCCTGGCGCACATTCGCGACATGGATGCGATCCTGCACGTGGTGCGATGTTTTGAGTCGGATGAGGTAGCTCACAGTGAGGGTGCGATCGATCCGGTGAGGGATATTGATGTGGTGGAGACGGAGCTGATCCTGGCCGACCTGGAGCAGGTCTCGACTTCGCTCGATAAGGCCACTCGGGCTGCGCGAAGCGGCGAGAAGGAGGCGGTGGCGCGGGCGGAGGTATTGGAGAAGGCATATAAGCTGCTGAACGAGGGGCGTCCGATGCGCGAATTGGAGCTGAATACGGAGCAGAAGAAGCAGGTGAAGAGCATGGGGATGATCACGGCGAAGCGGACCTTGTTCGTTGCCAATGTCGGTGAAGGGGAGACGGCGGATAGCGAGCGGGTGAAAAAGATGAAGGAGCGGGCGGCGGCCGAGGGGGCTCCGATGGTCGTTTTATCAGGAAAATTGGAGGCCGAGATCGCCGAGCTTTCAGAGCCGGATCGGGGCGAGATGCTGGCGGGAATGGGGCTGAAGGAACCGGCGTTGGCGGTGCTGGCGCGCGAGGCGTATCGCATGCTGGGGCTGCACAGTTTTCTCACGGCCGGGCCGAAGGAGATTCGGGCCTGGACCATTCCGATCGGGGCCACCGCGCCACAGGCGGCGGGGGCGATTCACACCGATTTTGAGAGAGGATTCATCCGGGCGAATATTTATACGCTGGCGGATCTACAGCAATACAAAACCGAGCCGGCCATCAAGGCGGCGGGGAAGATGCGCCTGGAAGGCAAGGATTATGTGATGAATGACGGGGATATCACGCACTTTCTGTTTAACGTGTAATATAATTGATGTGCTGAGCAGTTGACCCCATAGCTCAATTGGAAGAGCAGCGGCCTTCTAAGCCGCAGGTTGCAGGTTCGAGCCCTGCTGGGGTTATTTCACTTGGACAAATCAGCCGCTGGCGCAGCAGGCGGTGTTTCCACCGGGCGGTGGCGGCGGTCGTTCGCATTCGGGTCCATCCCATGCTCGATCATGGCCATGCGCTCGCGGTGAATGATCAGCAGCTTCACGATTTTGGTCAGGTTGACGGCGATCACGGGAATTCCCACGACGGCGAAGAAGAACAGAAACGTGTGATTGCTGACGATGGTTTTCATCCAGTCCATAATCTCTCCATGAGGCGGCCAGTGGCATTGTCGCAACGACACCGCAAATATTCCATGAATTTCGCACGGGATCGGATAATTGCCGCCGTTGCGGCGTACCGGTGGCGCGACTAGTCTTCCCCCATGCGAATTCGATTCTGCGGGGCCGACCGAACCGTCACCGGCTCGTGTCATCTGATCGAGGTCAACGGCCTGCGGCTTTTTCTGGACATGGGAATGTATCAGGGATCGCGCGAGGAGGCCCGCCGCATCAATCAGTGGCTGCCGGCCGAGGCCAAATCGGCCGACGCGCTGATTCTCTCGCACGGACATCTGGATCACTGTGGCAAAATCCCCATGCTGACGCGGGCCGGTTTTGCTGCCCCGATTTATTGCACGCCCGCCACCGCCGAGGTGGCGCGAATTGTCCTGGAGGATTCGGCCAAGATTCAGGAGGAGGATGCCGGCTATCTCAACCAGCGGTCGGTTTCCCCTGGGCAGGTGCCGATTCGGCCGCTGTATGTGGCCAGCGATGTGCCGGTGGTGATGAAACTGATGCGTCGCGTGGCGTATCAGCAGCGAACCGATTTGGGCCGCGGAGTATCGTTCACATTTTTCGACGCGGGACACATTCTGGGTTCGGCGTACATCCTGCTCGAGTGGGACAATGCCGCTGGAGCGGAGGCGGGGCAGAAGCGAAAGCTTCTCTTCACCGCCGATGTGGGCCGCTACAACACTCCGATCATCCGTGATCCGCAGACCGTGCCGGGGCCGGTGGATTATGTCATCACCGAGAGCACCTATGGCGGGCGGGTGCACGCGCCGATCAGCGAGGTTGGGCCGCAGTTGCTGGATGCGTTGAAATTTGCCATCGCCCATCGCAGCCGGATTCTCGTTCCCGCATTCGCGGTGGGCCGGACGCAGACGATCCTGTGGTATTTGCAGCGATTCATGCAGTCGGGGGACCTCCCGGCAATTCCCGTTTACGTCGACAGTCCGATGGGTGTGGAGGTGACCGAGGTGACGCGACGATTTCGCGAATATTACGACGATCAGACGCAGGCGGCGGTTGGCGAGAATGACCTGTTTGGCAGCTCGCGCGTGGTATTCGCCAAATCGGTGCAGGAGAGCAAGAAGATCAACAGCGACAACGGTCCGTGCGTGATCATCGCGTCGAGTCCCACGTGCGAATTCGGCCGGATTTTGCATCACCTGGGCCTCAGCGTTGAGCGGCCCAATGATCTGGTGCTGTTCACCGGCTGGACTCCGCTGAACACGCTGGGGCGGCGGCTGCAAAATGGCGAGAAGCGCGTGAGGATTTATGACCGGTGGTATGACGTGCGCTGCCAGGTGCGCAGCATTGATGGGCTCAGCGCCCACGCCGACTCGGAGGAGTTGCTCAAGTTTCTCTCGCCGACGCTCCGCAAGGAGACGCAGTTTTACATCGTTCACGGCGAGCCGGAACAGGCGGAGGTGTTTGCCGAGCGATTGGTTCAAAATGGCGCGGGAAGGGCGATGGTGCCGGCGATGGAAAC
Organism: Tepidisphaeraceae bacterium; assembly: GCA_041482675.1. Lineage (GTDB taxonomy): Bacteria > Planctomycetota > Phycisphaerae > Tepidisphaerales > Tepidisphaeraceae > JBGPEF01. Next base: position 12,533 of record JBGPEF010000077.1, read on the forward strand.
ATCCATGTTGGCCGAGTCGGTCGCCAGCGCGAAGGAAGTTGTGCCATCTTCGCGAACGGCGGCGACGGATGAATGAAACTCAGGCCGACCAGGGGCCGGCGAGCGGTTTGGCCGGCGCGGCGATGGAATGAAAGCCGGCGAATCGGGCGGCATCCCGGCCGCGAATCGACATCAGGGGAATCACGCCGCGATCCTGGATTTTTGATGCAGCGCGATCGGTGAGAAACGCCTCCGCGCTCGGTTTGACCTGCTTTTCGCCCTCTTTCTGATAATTGTGGATGGGCAGGTCGGAGAGTTCCAGGAAGCCGCGGGGTTCCATGTCCCAGCCGTTTTCGCGGAAGGCGTCGGCCAGCGCGTAGGCGCAGCCAAAGGCCGGATTTCCCCAGACATATTGCTCGTGGGCGAAGTTGGGGGTGAATTCTTCAAAGCCTGGAAGATCGGTGGGCTCGGTATCGGAGCCATAGGGGAGGCGCAGCATTAACCGCGGGGACGCGAGGGCCACGTGCTCGCACTGGGAGAGTTTGCGAAGTTTTTGCCACGTCTCGCTGGTCGTATCCTGCCACTCTGCTGCATCGGGCGATTCTCCCAATGATGAACAGCCGAACACCTGCGGTGAAGCAGCGCCCAAAAACGCAGCGCCGGCCTCGGAAGCCAGCGTCGCCAGCCGCGCCAGCAGCTCCACATCCTCCTGCGAATCGTTGAAGGTGTAATTGCCGATGATCAGCGCCCATGGCTCTGCGCCGGGCGTGTGAATCGTCTGCTCGATAATCAGTTTGTTCAGTCCACTGGCGGGATCTCGCAAATCCGCCAGGACTTCGGGCCTGGAGATGTCGAGCAAAAACAGTTGCAGCTCCTCGCCCAGTTCCAGTCGCGAAACCAGGAAATGCAGGCTGCGCCACGCCGCCTCCAGCGCCTGAAAATCCTTCTGATTGAGAATCGCCCGCATCTGGATGGCCATCGCCTCATCGAGAATCCGCCGAAGCTCGGCCTGCTCCGGCGGGGCATCGGGGACGACATGTCCGCGCACCGCATCCTCCATCATCGAGGAAACATCGACCTTCTTCGCGCCGGGCTGGGAAATGTTGCTGGCAGGCGCGCCCAGGAGCCGCTCGAAAAGTTCATCCTGCGAGCCACCCGATCCGGCCGGCGCAGCGGGAGTCGGGGCGGCGGGAGTGGAAGCTCCGCCGAGCAGCGCTCTCACCTGCGCCGCCGCCGCCTCAAATGTGGACGGACTGGCCAGCATCTGCTTCATGCGCTTGAGCATCTGAAAAATCGGCGAACGCTCCGCCAGGCGGTCGGGATGAAAATCGTCCAGGCTCTTGAACGCCAGCGGCATTTTTGTGTCCTGGGCATCGCCGATGCGAAGCTGAAGCTGCACGCCCAGCTTGCCCATCGCGGCATCGAAATTGTCGGTGTCGATGGCAATGGGCCGCCGCGAGCCAAGCGCCGAGCCGGTCTGCGAAATTCCCCGGTTTTCCCGGCCGCTAAAATCGCCCATGACCAGCATGCGAAATGGCGTCTCCGGGTCCGGACGCTCCGGACGCGGGCCGCCCTGCCCCTTCGGGCGCGAGCCGCCGGAAGTGAGTTCGAAATCCATGCCGCCGGAATGATCTTTGGCCATCGCTTCCTCCATTCCCCCGTTGCCGTTGTAGTGCAGGCTTTCAGCCTGCAATGCAGCCTGGAAAGGCTGCTCTAC
>JBGPEF010000078.1:0-14208 GCA_041482675.1 Tepidisphaeraceae bacterium
CCTGGGTTTGACATGCTTGGATTACCCGGATGAAAGTCCGGTAGGCCCCGCAAGGGGTACAACAAGTACAGGTGCTGCATGGCTGTCGTCAGCTCGTGTCGTGAGATGTCGGGTTAAGTCCCTTAACGAGCGAAACCTTTGCCCTTAGTTACCATCGGGTTATGCCGGGGACTCTAAGGGGACTGCCGGTGTCAAACCGGAGGAAGGTGGAGATGACGTCAAGTCCTCATGGCCTTTATGCCCAGGGCCACACACGTGCTACAATGGCGTCGACAAAGCGAGCCTACAGCGCGAGCTGATGGAAAACGCAAAAATGACGCCCCAGTTCAGATCGGAGGCTGCAACTCGCCTCCGTGAAGTTGGAATCGCTAGTAATCGCGGATCAGCTACGCCGCGGTGAATGTGTTCCTGAGCCTTGTACACACCGCCCGTCAAGTCATGGGAGCCGGAAATAGCCGAAGTCGCTGTGATACAGCAGTGCCTACGCTAGGTTCGGTGACTGGGACTAAGTCGTAACAAGGTAGCCGTAGGGGAACCTGCGGCTGGATCACCTCCTTTCTAAGGGATAACTTAGAGTACCTGATGAGGTTGAAGATGAGGTCGCAAGACCCTATCCAAGACCGAGGAGTCGCAAGACCCCTGCCGCAAGGCCGTCGGGACACAAGTCAGCACAGTCTCGTTCATTCGGATAACACCGAAAGAAGATCTTCGCGGGCAACCGTGAAGGAATGGCGATTCGATTATTTAATTGTCGGGAGCAATCCAAACGCAAAGGCCCGGACGCAAAACGTCCGGGCCTTTTTCGTTGTGCGCACTTATGATGAGCGGCCGATAATTTCACAGCGCATCTGCCTGCTTTCATCTTAATCCGATTGTCTACCGAGCCGATGTCTTTTGAGCGGAGTTTTTGGCGGGGGACGACTTATTCAGTCAGCGCGAGTTGTCAATGTAGATTACGTTACTTCGTCGAGCCCGGGACTGCAGATGAAACAAATGATGATCCCATTTCTGGTGGTCAGTGCGCTCCTCTGCCCCATGATCGCAACGGCGGAGGCGGAGCCTAAGCCGGAGTCCAATTTCTGGCTTGAGCGTTGGGATTGGATAAACGACGCGAACGGTCATACCGCTCTATGGCTAGAGTTTGGCAACCACAGCGAACACGTGATTACCCTACAAGCCGTTCAGGTTGAACGTGGTTCATGGGCGGGGTTTCGCCAGCGATTTGAACCCGCAGAAGTAACGCCGGTCACCATTGCAGCAGCTGCCAGACCTGCCTACATCAAAATTAGCACTAGCGAAGGCGAGTTCAAAGTCGACCTCATTCCCGAGCGCAAACGCTCTCCAAGACGGGACTGAGCTTCCCGAATATGGGCCCGGAGTGGCCGCCGAGGGCACAGCAATTCTGAGACTGGGGACGCGAGGAACGACCGCATGAAGCTTTGGACGTGGCATTCTTCGGATTTCTCGTTAACCCAAGGACTCGTAGACCACGCGCGTTCTAGTTTTTTCCAGACAGTCCTGGGAGTGCCGAGCGCCTACCAAGAGTTGTGGCTACGCCTCGGCACCTGCCAGATAATCTGGTGCTATACCAACCGTGAAGAGCGCCACAAGACCGGCGTTCCGCAGTGCGAGTGGGCGCTGGAGGTTCCTGATGATCGGATTCTGAGGATTGTGGATGGGATCGTGTGGAACCACATAATCGGCGCAAAAAACTGCCCAGGGCCAAGCATAGATGAGAACGAGTGGAAGGCGGAAGCGCATAGGCTCCACCCTCACGACAAGGATCTGCGGGAGAGCTTCTGTGCGAATAGACGCAAGGCGTACTGGAATCAGCCGCCGCCACCCGAGGGATGGTGGAGTCGCCTGTTCGTCAGTGACATCAGCGGCGAATGTAGATGGGCGCTCATCAGACATCCGGTTCCAACCGCGTGGATTCAGGGCTGTTCGCCCGACGGCGCGCGAAAATGACGAATATGCCTCGAGCTTTCCATCGTTTCTTCCGCCACGGTTCCGAATTCGGCTATATCCCTAGCGTTTGATCATCGACTGCCGCGTCCACATCTCCGCCCTCACTCCGGGCCGCTGATGCGGAAATAGCCGAAAGCCGCAGCCGTCGATACAATGTTGGCGTGACTGTGCAGACGCTCAAGATCGGCAAGCGAGAGTTCGTCTTGCTCGCCAAGCGCGACCTCGAAAAATTGGCCGCGCAAGCCCGGCAGCAGGCGGAAGATGATTATTGGACCAAAACGGCCTTGAAGGCCGAAGCCAAGGCTCGGGCCAGGCTGGAGAAACCCATTCCGTTCGAGCAGGTGGAGCGCGAAATGGACGCGCGTAAGAGGACGCGCAGCGGTGGCTGACGATCAGCTCTTCCCCAACACTTTGTCTATTTTTCGCAGTGTCGTTCGCGTCGGCGCGTGCTTCCCGGACTCAATGCGCGACAACGTCTCCTGGCGGATTCCCGCGCGCCGCGCCAATTCCTGCTGAGTCAACCCCGCGGCCTTCCGGTCCACGACGATGTCGCGGGCAATCGAGGCCAGGATGTAAGCTGCTGCCGGCCTGCGGCCGAGACGATTGCGCGCGGGCAATGGCGCAACATCCTCGTTTCGCCCCTTGCCAGTGCCTCTGCACAGGCGCAGATAATCCGATTCTTCGAGGATCACAAGGCGCTTACCCGCGATTTCAACTGTTTGTGCCACCATCTGCTACTCCTCGTAAAACCCGTCGCGATGTCCCACCTTTTCGATCACAACAATCTCCCCATCCAGAAAAAACTGGACGCGGTAGTCACCCGTGCGAATGCGGAAGTGACCAGCGAGTTTGCCTCGCAGCGGTTTGGCGCCGCTGACTTGCGGCCACTTTTCCAGCCGCCGAACCACCTCCAGCAGCCGCAGACGAATCGCTCTGGGAAGCTCATCCACCTGCCTCTCTGCCTGCTGTGTGAGCTCGACCTTCGCCATCCTTATGACATTTTACGTCATAACCTAGCAATCGGCAATTTGTATCCCAGTATGAAGCAAGCCACATTAATCGGTTATATTCCCATCGCTTGATCATCGACTGCCACGTCCACATCTCCGCCCTCACCCCCGGCCATGGGATGATGTCCCAGAAGCTCCTCAACAGCATCCCATTCCGCTTCATGCAGCGCCGCCTTGGCCTGCCCGGCCGGGATGCGACCACCGAACGGGCACTGGAAGCGAAACTGAAAGAAACCATCGACGGAACCGAGAAGCTCGACGCAGTCGCTGTCCTGGCCTTCGATGCCGTCCACGATGAAGAAGGGCGGATGGATCTGGCCAACACTCATCTCTACGTCACCAACGACTACGTCATCGAGCTCGCCCAGCGCCATCCGAAGATGCTCTTTGGCGCATCGGTTCATCCCTATCGCAAAGACGCCGTCGCGGAATTGGAGCGATGTTCAAAGGCCGGCGCTGTGCTGGCGAAATGGCTGCCGCTGACGCAGAATTTCAACCCGGCCGATCCGCGGTGTTTTCCGTTTTATGAGGCGCTGGCGCATTTCAAGATTCCGCTGTTGAGCCATACGGGGTTTGAGCAATCGCTGCCGACGATCCGGCCGGATGTGGCTGATCCGATGCTGCTGCTGCCGGCGGTTGAACGCGGGGTGACGATCATCGCAGCGCACTGCGGGACCAGGTCGATGCCGTGGAATCATTGCTATCTGAGCAGCTTCGTCCGGCTCGCTCGCGAGTACGAGCATTTTTATGGGGATACTTCGGCTTTAAATCTGCCAACCCGGTCGTACGCGTATCGCACCGTGACCAAAGACCCGGTGCTGCGAAACAAACTGGTTCACGGGAGCGACTGGCCGATTATTCCGGTGCCGCCGGCGCTATCGATTGGGTGGGGTGAGGGAATAAGACTGTGGAAGGAACGAAACTGGATGCGGCGGGATATGCTGATCAAGGAAAAGCTGGAGCTGGATGATGCGTATTGGCAGCGGGCGGGAAAGATTCTGCGCCTCAAGGCGACGTAGCATCGGTGGCGCCGGGGATCTCATCGCCCTCACACACTTTGATCAACTCGACGTCCATGGCCATGGCAAGATAAAGCGCTTCCTGGCGCGGCACGCGCGTGGACGGGCATTCGATGGATTCGGCATCACAGAGGATCTCAATCCGCGATTCGCACAACCGGCTATTGCCGCGCAGGAACAATCGCACGGCGCGCACGCTACGAAATGGAATGTGGCGCTCGAACCAGATTCGGCCGAGGGAAGTCCGCAGGTGCAGATCGCCGGCGGAGGGGCGGACCGCCAGCTCATTTCGCAGGCGCAGGGCGACGGCGGTGGCGATGGCGAAGACAACGCCGAGGATGGCGCTGAGTTCGCCTTCAATTCTTCCCTTCCAGAAGGCTCCCAGGCCGTTGATCAGGTGAAGGACGGACATGGTGGCGAAGAAGATGACGGCCGTCCAATTGGGGGGATAGCGCATGACCAGATCGGTGGGGCGGGAGACACCTTCGCGGGCAATTTCGAGTTGGAGTTGGCGATCGGACATACGACGTCGCACGGGCAGTTGGCCGCGTGCGCATTGTCATCCTAGCCCTCGATTCAAGCCCTCACAACGAGAAAATCATTTCAGTTATCTCGGCAATTCGGCCAATTCGCGGCGAATGGCTTCCATCAGTGGCCGCAGGGTCTGTTCGGAGAAATCGAAGCGGATTCCGGCCGTTTTGAAGAGGTCGGGGAGGGGGCGGGTGCCGCCCAGTTTCAGGGCTTCGCGATAGTCGGCGAGCGCTTTGCGGCCATCCTGGCGAGACTTTTGCCAGAGCTGGAGCGCGCCCAGTTGGGCGATTCCGTATTCGATGTAATAGAACGGGGCGTGGAAAAGGTGGAGCTGGGCCTGCCAGTTGGATTCCTTGGTGGCTTCGTAGCCGGTGTAATCGACATCGCGGCCGAAGCGTTTGATGAGTTCAAGCCACTGCTGTTTGCGTTGCTCGCGGGTGTGATTGGGATGGGTGTAGAGCCAGTGCTGGAAGGAGTCGATGGTGGCCATCCAGGGGAAGAATTTGATGATGCCTTCGAGCATGGTGCGCTTGGCGCGCGCCGAGTCGGCGGATTGGGACTAGAAGATGTCGAAATGATCGGCGCCCAGCAGTTCCATCGACATGCTGGCGACTTCGCAGAATTCCATGGGGGCGGAGCGGAGGAAAACCAGCGGTTCGGTAGCGCAGGCGGCGAGATGATGGAAGGCGTGGCCGCCTTCGTGGAGGAGGACTTCCACATCGCGCTGGAGGCCGGCGGCGTTCATGAAGATGAAGGGGACTTTGGATTCCTCGAGGGACATCTGGTATCCGCCGGGCTGCTTGCCTTTGCGGCTTTGCAGGTCGAGGTTGCGATTGCGGCGGAGGGATTGGAAATCGCTGGCCAATTCGGGGGAGAGCCGGCCGAAGATGGCCTGCGTTTTGTCGATGAACTGCTCGACCTCGCTGTCGGCGAAGGGCTGGAGGGGCGGGCGATTTTTGGGATCGACGTTTAGATCCCAGGGCCGAAGTTTCGGCAGGCCGAGGTCGGCCTTGCGCTGCTCATCGAGTTCCTTCATCAGCGGGACGCACACGCGGGCAATGGAATCGGCGAATTTGAGGCAATCGTCGGGGGTGTAGTCGAAACGCTTGTAGGCTTTCCAGACATAGGCGCGGTAATCGGGCAGGCCGGCGTTTTTGGCGACTTTTTCGCGCATGGGGAGGAGCTGCTCGAAGAGATCTTCGATTTTGGCGCGATCCTGCAAGCGGCGATTGGCGACCAGCTCCCAGGCCTCCTGGCGGAGCGGGCGGTCGGGCTTCTCGATGAACTTCTGCATCTGCTGGAGGGTAAAATCCTTGCCCTGGAAGTTGACCATCATCTCGCCGCAGATCTTGTCGTATTCGGTGACGGTTTTGGTGATCTGGGTTTCGATGGGGACGTTTTCATCGCGGAACAGCTCGACATCCACGCGCCATTTTTTGGTGAGCATGGCGAAGCGATGGCTGGTGAGGTCATTTCGGAAAGGGGACTCGAGGAATTTCTTCTGAAGGGCGAAGAAAATTGGCTTGATCTTCGGCTCGACGTTCTCGACGAAGTTCATGTAGGCCTTTTCGATCTCCTTGTCGTCGGTGTGGCAGCTTTTGTCGATGTATTTGCGGCTGCCGAATTCATCGACGGCGGCCGAGAGTTCGGAAAGATCGGTGAGCCAGCGTTCCAGGTCTGCCGCGGAATGGAGCTGTCGATCCAGGAGGGAGCGATAGAGGGGATCGAGCTGGGAGAAATCGGAGGCATCTAATTGATGGGGAACAAACGTGCGGACCGGCGGATTGGCTGCAACCATTGTTTCACCTCGTTAATTCGCGTCCGCTGAAGCGGACCGTACGGGAAACGTCCGCTGAAGCGGACCGTACATTTTCTTCGAGCACGACGCCCCGTATTGTATGGACGTGACTGGCAATGCAAATAGCGGGAGCGAGCTGGCCATCGATCTGCGCGAGGTGGGTGTTCTGCGCTCGGGGCGGTGGATTCTCAAAGACATCACATGGGGAGTTCCGGTTGGTTGCTGCTCGGCCATTCTTGGGCCCAATGGGTCGGGCAAAAGCACGCTGGCGCGCATCCTGGCCGCGTACCTTTGGCCGACTGGAGGAGATGTCACCATTCTTGGCCAACATTTTGGCGATTGTGATATGCCGACGCTGCGGCGGCAGGTGAAGATGGTGCAACCGGCCGGGCCTTACGATGTCGATCCCAGCCTGAGTGTGCGGGAGGTCGTGCTGACGGGATTCTTCAATTCGATCGCGCTTTATCAGATTCCCACGGCGGTGATGGGAACAGAGGCCGATCGCTTGCTGAAGCAGGTCGGTCTGCTGGAGCGCTCGGGTCAAACGTATGAAACGCTATCGAGCGGCGAGCGGGTGAGGGCGCTGATTGCGCGGGCGCTGGTGCAAAGGCCGAGGTTGCTCATTCTGGATGAGCCGACGGCGGGGCTGGATTTGCTTGCGCGCGAGCAGATTCTGGCGACGATTCAGATGCTTTTTGAGTCGGACCCGCGGCCGCCGACTACGGTTCTGATCACTCATCACATTGAAGAGCTGCCGCCGGCCACGTCGAACGTGCTGCTATTGTGCGAGGGGAAATCGGCGGCGATGGGAAGGCCGGAGGATGTCCTCAAAGAGGACATCCTCTCGGCTCTTTACAACTGTCCCGTTCAGGTTCGCCAATCGGGCGGGCGGTATTACTTAGAGGTGCACCCGGACTCCTGGCGCGAACTGATTTAGGTCCCACGTGGGGCGGGAAAATAGCGGGGGGTTGTTAAGGTTGGATGGGGTGGGTTTGTGATTTCGATGAGGTGGAAAATTCGCGGGTGCCCGCGGGGATTGCGCCCAAGCGGCGGTTTCTTGACACCCCCTACAGGGGCCGCTAAAAGGTTTGTTACTTTTTTCACGGAGGTTCGGCGAGTTGAATGGCATCGCGGGCATTCTGGGTGCGGGATTACAGAGCGCGGGAATTTTGAGCGCGATCGAGCCGCGCTCGTTCTTCGAGAAGCTGCTGCTGCCGGGTGATCCGGGGCAGCCGGTGGATTCGATCACGTTGATCATCTACTCGGTCGTGATCGTGGGGGCGGTGTTTTTGCCGTTCATCTCCGTGGTGGCGATGTTCAGCATCTGGGCGGAGCGGAAGGTGGCGGGGCACATCCAGAGCAGGCTGGGGCCGAATCGCGTGGGGCCGATTGGGATACTTCAGTCGATCGCGGATGGGGTGAAGCTGATCCTGAAAGAGGATTTGATACCGAAGGATGCGGACCGGTTTTTGTTCCGGCTGGCGCCGTACCTGGCGTTTGCGCCGGTGTTCGCGGCGTTCGTAGCGCTGCCGTTTGGGCCGGAATTGACGTTTGAGCCGAGATTGAATGTCGGCGTGTTTTATGTGCTGGCGGTTTTGAGCGTCGAGGTGATGGGAGTCATCCTGGCGGGGTGGGCCAGTAATAATAAATGGTCGGTGTATGGGGCGATGCGCGAGGCTTGCCAGATGGTGAGCTATGAGATTCCGCTGGGGATCTCGATCATCGTGGCCGTGATGGCCGCGGGGACGCTGAACATGGTGCAGATGTCGCACATGCAGGGGGGCGGGATTCACACGTGGATCATCTATCGCAATCCGTTCGTTTTCCTGGCATTTTTCATGTATTTCATCGCGTCGCTGGCTTCAAACAAGCGTGCGCCTTTTGATTTGCCGGAGTCGGAGTCGGAATTGGTGGCGGGGTTTCATACGGAATATAGCGGGCTGCGATTTTCGTTCTTTTTCTTCGCCGAATACGCGGCCATGTTTGTGGTGGGGGGGATTCAGACGGCACTGTTCCTTGGAAGCTGGCACGATCCGTTTGGGTTGATCGGGTATTACCACCACGAGCTGACCAAAGATCCCAACAACGTCAACACCGTGGGATTGATCCTGCTGAACCTCATCGCGGCGGCGATTTTTGTGACCAAGGCGGGGGTGATCATTTTTGTGCAGATGTGGCTGAGGTGGACGTTGCCGCGGCCGCGCATCGATCAGGTTTTGTATGCGTGCGTGAAGGTTTTGCTGCCGCTGGCGTGTGTGATTCTGCTGGGGGCGACGTTCTGGCAGTTGCTGGTGCCGGAGCGGATGGGGATTCCGTGGGTGGATTACAACCCGCTGAGCTGGGGTGATCTTTCAGCGCCGGTGACGTCGCCGGATGGGAAAGTTTTGGCGGGGAGCACGGGATTCTCCAGCGTGGTGCAGATTCTGCTGGCGCTTGTGGGGATTGGAGGATTTTTGGCGATTTGTGGGTGGATTTTCTATGCGGCCGTGAGCGGGCGGAATTTGAAGCAGAGGTTGACGGAGCCGGCGGCGATTGATCAGGCGCCGGAGAGTTTGGTGAAGGCGTAATTCGAAGAAGACACGGGAGCACTGGCAGCAAGCTGCCAGTGGCATGAGCGGAAGTGGAGCGTATGGTTTTCTGGCTGGCACAGGCTGAGAGTTCTTCGATCAGCGCAGCGCTGTTCTGGGTGTTTGCGCTGCTGGCGGGGGCGTCGGCGCTGGGGGTGGTGATATCGAAGAATATTGTGCGGATGGCGGTGTTTCTGCTGGGGACGCTGGCGGGAGTGGCGGGATTGTATTTCCTGCTGTCGGCGGAATTTTTGGCGGCGGTGCAGCTGGTGGTTTATGCGGGAGGGACGCTGATTTTGATTATTTTCGGGGTGATGCTGACGAGCAAGTCACCGTTCAGCCGGTTTGCGCCCAAGCCGGGAGAAGTTGTTATCGCGCTGGGGATTGGGTCGGTGTTGATGGTGTCGTTGATCTGGGGGATCAATCGGGCGGTGACGGCCGGCGTGTTTGGGAATGAGCCGTATGCCGCGGACAGTTATCCGATGGTGGCGCTGGGACAGGCGCTGCTGGGGGATTTTCTGGTGCCGTTTGAGGTGGCCAGCGTGCTTTTGCTGGTGGTGATGATCGGGGCTGCCTATCTGGCCAAGGCGCGGCGGCGCGAGGCCGAGTCAAGAGGAATTTGAATGTCGGCGATTGGTTTGAATCATTATCTGATGCTGGCCGCACTGCTGTTTGTTTGCGGGCTGCTGACGATTTTGACCAAGCGGAACGCGATTGGGATTTTGATGGGAGTGGAGTTGATCCTCAACGCCGCGAATGTGAACCTGGTGGCGTTCAACCGGTTTTCGCACGGCGTGTCGGCGAGCGGGGGAGTGCTGTTGAGCGGGCAGATCTTCGCGATTTTCGTGATCGTGCTGGCGGCGGCCGAGGCGGCGGTGGCGCTGGCGATCTTCCTGAATTTCTATAACAACTTTTCGACGATTGATGTGGAGCGGGCGCAGAACCTGAAAGGATGAGACACAGGCGCATTGCCCGTGCACTCAAGAAGAAGCAGATGCCTCGAACGGATTACTTGCTCATCATCGCGACGGTGTTGCCGCTGGCGTCGTTTGTGCTCCTCGTGTTCGCGGGGAAGCGCATGGGCAAGCCGTTCGCGGGATATGTGGCGACCGGTGCGATCGGTTTAAGCCTGGTTTTCAGCGTCCTGGCGTTGATCGGATGGGTGCAGGGGGGCGAGTACAAGCCGGCGGGGAGAACCGCGGCCATCAGCTATGGGATGGGGAGGACGCCGATCAATCTGCCGATGCACTGGGTCCCGTCGAACTACACGGCGGATGCGCAGACAAAGTTTCTGAATGTCGGCGTGTATGTCGACAGCCTGACCATCGTGATGTTCGCGATGATCACGCTGGTGGCGTTCCTGGTGCATTTTTTCTCGCTGGCGTACATGGCGGACGACAAGCGGTTTCCGCGGTTTTTCACATACCTGGGATTATTTTGTTTCTCGATGCTGGGGCTGGTGCTGGGGGGAACGATTCTTCAGTTGTTCATCTTCTGGGAACTGGTCGGCTTGTGTTCCTATCTGCTGATCGGGTTCTGGTATGAGAAGAAGACGGCGACGAATGCGGCGATCAAGGCGTTTGTGACCAATCGCGTGGGAGACTTTGGGTTTCTCATCGGGCTGGGGATTTTGTTTTATCATTTTGGGAACGTCTCGCTGCCGGATATCTGGTCTGCGCTGGATATCAGCAAGATGAGCGGAAGGGGGATCGAGCTGGCGAACGGAGTGTGGTTTGGGCCGACGCTGCTGACGGTGATGGGAGTGGGGTTGTTTTTTGGGGCGGTGGGGAAGAGCGCGCAATTCCCGCTGCACGTCTGGCTGCCGGATGCGATGGAAGGACCGACGCCGGTGAGCGCGCTGATTCACGCGGCGACGATGGTGGCGGCGGGTGTGTATCTGGTTGGCCGCATATTTCCGATTTTGACGCCGGATGCGAGGCTTTTTATTGCGATCATTGGATTGACGACGCTGACGATGGCAGCGCTGATCGCGGTTGCGCAGAGCGACATCAAGAAGGTGCTGGCATTTTCCACGCTGTCGCAGTTGGGATACATGATCCTGGCGATGGGGGTGGGGAGCTGGATCGGGGGCCTGTTTCATCTGATCACGCACGCGTTTTTCAAGGCGCTGCTTTTTCTGGGATCGGGGAGCGTGATCCACGCGGCGCACCACGAGCAGGAGATGCATCAGTATGGGGGACTGTGGCGGAAGATTCCGGTGACGGCGATCACGTTTGCGATCGCGGTGCTGGCGATTGCCGGGACGCCGGGGTTGTCGGCGTATTATTCGAAGGACATGATCCTGGCGCACGCGGGGGGATACGCGGGGCTGGGGGCTGAACATTCGAAATGGTATTTGCTGTTCTTCTGGGTGCCGTCGGGAATCGCGCTGGTGACGGCGTTTTACATGATGCGGTGCTGGATGCTGACGTTCTGGGGCAAGCCGAGAAATCAGCATCTTTACGATCATGCGCGTGAGACGCCGGTGTTGTATGGCCCGCTGATTGTGCTGTCGATTTTCAGCATCATCGGGGGGTACGTGGGGGTGAGGACGATGATTGAATACGCGATGGGGGAGGGATCGAAGATCGTGCTGGATGTGCGCGGGGTGAAGGAAGATAGCCCGGAGGCGAAGAAGTACGATCTGTACGCGACCGCCTGGCCAGGCGAGCCGGGGGGGAGTCATCTTCCAACCGAGGCGAGAGCAGCGGTGGCGGAGGGGGAGAATGAACCGAACCTCACCCATTCGCAGATGGAATTCAAGCACTACGAGCATATTGTTCACACCGTGGTGGTGTGGGCGTTTGCGGTGGGAATCGCGCTTGGGTTTGTGATTTATTTCAAAGGATACGCGGTGGCCAATGCGCTGATGAAAATAGCGCCGCTGCGGTGGATTCATACCTGGCTCTATCGGCGGATGTATTTTGATGAGCTGTACGCGGCCGTTTTTGTGGCGATCACGATGGGGCTGGCGCGGCTGAGCGCGTTGTTCGACCGGGTGGTTGTGGATGGATTGGTGAATTTCGCGGCCCATTTTGTGAAGAAGACGTCGGACCTGGCGGGATTGAACGACAAGTACATCGTCGATGGCGCGGTGAATGGGTTGGCCAGCGCGACACAGTCGCTGGGAAGCGCGGTTCGAGCGCCGCAGTCGGGGCGGATTCGGATGTATGTGACGGTGCTGCTGGCGGCGGTGGTGATTGGGATTGCGGCGATGATTGTGGTGGTCATCTCGAAATGAGATAGGACGAGCGCGTATGGACTTTTTGAAACACTGGCTTTTGACCATCCTGATCTTTCTGCCGGCGGCGGGGGCGCTGGTGGTGCTGTTCATGAAGACGCGGGATGGGGTGCGATGGATGACGCTGGGGACGACGCTGCTGACCTTCGTACTGTCGATGCTGCTGTTCGTCACCTACAAGTGGGACAAGGGCAGCGGCTACGCCTATGAGCAGGATGGCGGCGTGGTGCAGATGGTGCAGCACGCGAAATGGATTCCGGCATTTAACATCGAGTATCGGGTGGGGATCGATGGATTGTCGCTGCCGCTGGTGATTTTGAGCACGTTCATCTGCGTGCTGGCCTGCATCGCCTCATGGAACATCGAGAAGATGACCAAGGGGTACATGGCGCTGTTTCTGTTTCTGGAGACGGGGATCATGGGGGTGTTCCTGTCGCTGGATTTCTTTCTGTTTTACGTTTTCTTCGAGATCTCGCTGCTGCCGATGTATTTCCTGATCGGCATCTGGGGCGGGCCGCGGAAAGAGTATGCGGCGATCAAGTTCTTCCTCTACACGCTGGTGGGATCGATCGGGCTGCTGATCGTGCTGATCGGCCTGTATCTCTATAGCCGCCAGATCATCCCGGCGCCGACGCCGGGCGCGGCCGCGGGAACGTTTGACATGGTGCGGATGGCGACGCCGGAATTTCAGGCGGGGCTGGCGCGGGTGATGCCGGGGGGATTGACAGGAACGACGGCCAAGACGTTTTTCATGCTGCTGATGGTGGGATTTTTGATCAAGGTGCCGGCGGTGCCGTTCCACACGTGGCTGCCGGATGCCCACGTGGAAGCGCCAACGCCGATGAGCATGATCCTGGCGGCCATCCTGCTGAAAATGGGCGGGTATGGAATCTTCCGCATCGCCTATCCATTTTTCCCCGAAGCCGCCAAGGAGATGTGGTTGGTCATCGGGATCATCGGGGTGGTGAGCATCATCTATGGGGCACTCTGCGCCATGGCGCAGACCGATTTCAAGAAACTGGTGGCCTACAGCTCGGTGTCGCACATGGGATTTGTGACGCTGGGGGCGGCGATGATGACGCCGGCGGCGGTGAACGGGGCGCTGTTCATGATGATCGCCCACGGCATCACCAGCGCGGCCATGTTCTTTGTCGTGGGCGTTGTGTATGAGCGGGCGCATCACCGGGAGATCGGCCGATTTGGCGGGCTGGCGACGACGATGCCGGTCTATACGGGACTATCGACGGTGGCATTTTTCGCCAACCTTGGATTGCCGGGATTGTGCGGATTCGTTGGAGAGGTGTTGGTGCTGCTGGGGGCGTTTGATGCGGCCAAATCGGATTCGATATTGATGAGGAGCGGTGCGAGTTGGAATTCGATCGTGACTCTGGCCGTCATCTCGTGTTTCGGCGTCATTCTCACGGCGGGATACATGTTGTGGACGATGCAGCGGGTGTTCCTCGGTCCGGAGAAGCCGGAGTATCGGGGATTTGCCGAGGTGGATCGACGGGAGCAGGTGGTGCTGGTGCCGCTGACGGTGATGGCGATTTTGCTGGGGGTGCTGCCGACGGTGTTTTTCTTTGCGTATACGGATGCGACGGTCAAAGGGATGTTTGGGCTGTTTAAGTTGTTCACATGATCAATGAAGACCCTCACCCTAACCCTCTCCCGGCGTACCGGGAGAGGGGAGAAGCGATGCGACGGTCAAAGGGATGTTTGGGTTGTTTAAGTTGTTCACATGATGAGCGGCATGCCGCAAATTCTCGCTGATATTGGCCTGCCGGTGATGCCGGGAGGGTCGGAGTTGGTGCCGTTCGCGCCGGAATTGATTCTGGTGGCGACGATCGTGGGGGTGCTGCTGACGCCGTTTTTCATCAAGCGCTCGAATGCGGCGACGGCGCTGGTTTCATTGACGGGGTTGGTCCTCGCGTTGTTCTCGCTGATTTTCGTCAAGGATGCGGGACTGGGCGATCGGTTCGTGCCGATGCTGATCAACGACCATTACGCCGTGCTCTGGAAGGCGATGCTGTTCATTTTCACCATCGGCGTGATCCTGATGTGGTTCAGCACGACG
>JBGPEF010000079.1:0-14183 GCA_041482675.1 Tepidisphaeraceae bacterium
CCCCACCCTTCAACACCCCCTCCAGCGAATCCAGTCTCAACCCACTCCTCGCCCGCTCGTTCCCATGACACCGAAAGCACGAAGCCTCAAAAATCCCCCTGATATCCTTCTCAAACGTCACCCCCTGCTTCTGCGCCGCCGCCGGCAACTTGCTCAAATCCACCTCCGCCTTTGCCGGCCACACCGCGACTCCGCCGACAGCCAACCCCCCCGCCACCATCGCCACCGCCCGCCCCATCGCCTTCCGGCCCACCAAATGTTTCAAGCGCATAAATTGACCCTTCTCTCTTTTCAATAAACCACGTCCGGAGCATCCCTCCCCACTCCAGTTGCGCGCACCCTCCCCACCCGCCCGAAAAAATCAGATTTTTCGCAACTGTTTACCCCCCCACGTGGCGTCAAACCCTTTACGCAGAATTCCAGCCCCGGCCCGGGCGTAAGATGATAGCCCCGAGCGTCAGCTCGGGGTCAAACTACTGCCTCCCCACCTTGCCGCCCGGCACTTCCCCGCTATACTGCTTCGCTCGACTGAATTTGGAGAAGACCCATGGCCAAGACATCGGCATCAAAGAAGACCACCACCCACGCCCAGGCCCCGGCCGCAACCGCCGCCCATCAGCCCGGCCAGCCCCTCCGAGTGACCATCACCAAGCTCATCACCCGCGCCGCCGCCCGCAAAACCATCGAGCGCATCTTCATCAAGGATCGCGCCCAAACCGATCCCCTCGACGCCCGCAGCGCCAACTTCATCCCCCTCCCCAAACGCCGCGGCGGCTGCATCTGGACCAAACGCCCCAACAAAGTCCATCCCCCCCTCAACACCGGCGACTCGGCCACCATCAAGGCCACCCCGCAAACCCTCCGCGACCTCAACAGCGTCAGGGATTTCGTCGAAGTCGGCGCTGCCTGATCGCGGATCGTTCAAAATTCGCCACGGCTGGCGTAGGGTTCGCTCCGCGAACCTCCCTGCCCTCGTGCCACTGGCAGCACTTGTGCCACTGGCAGCTTGCTGCCAGTGCTCGCAGTTCGTCCCTTGGACTCAGGCATCAATACGCCTGCCCAAAAATCACCTCCACATCCGTCTCCGCCCCGCTATACACGCACTTGCCAATACCCTCCGGCTGGTCGAACGGAATACACCGCACCGTCGCCTTGGTCTCCCCCTTGATCTTCATCTCCGCCTCCCGGCCCGGCGCAAACCACGCCCGCACCAATCCTCCCTGCTCGCTCAAAATCTTCTTCATCTCCTCATATGAAGAAGCCCGCCGCGTGTTCTCGGCCGTGAACTTCCGCGCCTTCTCCAGCATCGCCGACTGCACCTCCTCCAGCTTCCCACGCAACCACGCCGCCGACGCCGTCCCCAGCGGCACCACTTCCTTCCCCCGATCCAGCCTCCTCTTCAAAACGAACCCGCCGCCATCCACATCGCGCGGCCCAACCTCAATCCGAAACGGAACCCCGCGCTGCTCCCAGTGGTATTGCTTGTCCCCCGGCCGCGCATCCCGCCAATCCACCAAAATCCGCTGGTGCGTGATCGCATCGAAGAAGTACGTCTCAATCTCATCCCGCGCCTGCCGCTTCGCCGACGCGGCCACTTCCTCCGCCCCGACCAGCGCCGTTACCAGCCGATCGATAAACTCCTTCACCTTCACCTTCTCCGAATCGCCTTTAAAGATCGGCACCACCACCAGCACATTGGGCGCGGCCCGCGGCGGAATCACCAATCCCTCATCATCCGAGTGCGCCATCACCATCGCCCCGATCAGCCGGGTGCTCGCCCCCCAGCTCGTCGTCCACGCATACTCCTGCTGCTGGTTGCGGCCCAGGAACTTGATCTCAAACGCCTTGGCAAAATTCTGCCCCAGATTGTGGCTCGTCCCGCATTGGAGCGCCTTGCCATCCTGCATCAGCGCCTCGATGGTGTACGTCGTATCCGCCCCGGGGAACTTCTCGCTGTCGGTCTTCTTCCCCTTGATCACCGGCAGCGCCAGGATCGATTCGGCAAAGGCGGCATACACATCCAGCATCCGCAGCGTCTCCTCCTGCGCCTGCTGCGCAGTCTCGTGGGCCGTGTGCCCCTCCTGCCACAAAAACTCGGCCGTCCTCAGAAACAACCTCGTCCGCATCTCCCAGCGCATCACGTTGCACCACTGGTTGATCAGCACCGGCAGATCGCGATACGACTGGATCCACTGCGCGTACATGTACCCGATCATCGTCTCGCTGGTCGGCCGGATGATCAGCGGCTCTTCAAGATCACCCGCCGGCCGCAGCTTGCCATCCGGCCCCTTCTCCAGCTTCGAGTGCGTCACCACCGCGCACTCCAGCGCAAACCCCTCCACGTGCTGCGCCTCCTTGGCCAGAAAACTCTGCGGAATCAGCAGCGGAAAGTAGGCATTCACATGACCCGTCTCCTTGAACCGCCGATCCAAATCCCTCTGGATCGCCTCCCAGATGGCGTATCCTTCGGGCCGAATCACCATACACCCCCGCACCGGTGAATGGTCGGCCAATTGCGCGGCCTTGATCACATCCACGTACCACTGGGCATAGTCTTCCGAGCGAGGTTTGATATTTTTGGCCATAGAAGGCGAGTAGTGTAGCCACGTCCGCTATAAAATCGACGCGCCTAACGGCGATGAGACGCCGCCTGCGGAAAATGTCGGACGAACCGATGAAGCTAAATTAAATCCTTAAACTTCCGAGGCAGGTCCTGTGCTCCATGCGTCACACTGAGGATCTCCGCTCCGTCGGGAACCAAACGATAAACGATCAAGTAGTTCCAAACCGGGAAACTACGAAAACCCGGGCCAAGCTCCTCCCTCGATGGCCCAGCACCCGGAAATCGCGACAAGAGATCGAACTTCTCGTCTATGACCGAAAAGAATCGCAATGCTGCATCCCAGTTGTTTTTGGCGATGTACCGCGCGGCCTCAATGATGTCGGCCTCGGCACGTGGCGATCGGATCACCCGCCCCATTTATCCCGCTCGCTTCTGGCGACTCCACTCAGCCAGGAATTTGGCCTTCGTCTTCTCAACGTCCCACGGCTCTCCTTCGCCGCGCTCGAGTTGCGCCAGCCCTTCTGCAACGGCACGACGAAGATCCTCATTGGCCATTGTTTCCAGCTCCTGGACTTCCTGCATCACCTTAAGTGCTGTCGCCACTACCTCCGACGCGGAAGAATATTGCCCGCTCTTGATGCTCTCCTCGACGTAGGAAGCAAGCTCTTTATTTAAGTTAATCTCCATGCGTCTCCTAATAATAAGAATAGCATATCAATGCGGCATCGGAAACCGCTTGCAGAACTCGGCCACTTCCGCCTTGATTTTGCCGAGCGCGGCCGGGTCGTCCTTGGCGTGCAGGCCGTGGTCGATGAAGTCGCAGACGCTGTCCATGTCGGATTCCTTCAGGCCGCGGGTGGTGATGGCCGGGGTGCCCAGGCGCAGGCCGCTGGTGACTTTGGGGGGGCGGGGGTCATTCAGGATGGCGTTTTTGTTGGTGATGATGCCGGCCGATTCCAGGGCCTTCTCGGCCTCTGCGCCGGTGAAATTGGCGTTGCGGGCGCGGAGGTCAACCAGCATCAGGTGATTGTCGGTGCCGCCGGATTGCAGGCGATAGCCTTTCTTCTGAAGCGCGGCCGCCAGGGCTCGGGCGTTTTTGACGATCTGCTGGGCGTAGGTTTTGAACTCGGGGCGGAGGGCTTCGCTGAAGGCGACGGCTTTGGCGGCGATGATGTGCATGAGCGGGCCGCCCTGGCTGCCGGGGAAGACGGAGCGGTTGATGGCCTTATTGAGTTCTTCGTCGTTGGTGAGGATCAATCCGCCGCGCGGGCCGCGCAGGGTCTTGTGCGTCGTGGTGGTGACGACGTGGGAATGGGGGAAGGGAGAGGGATGAACGCCGGTGACGCACAGGCCGGCGATGTGGGCGACATCGGCGAAGAGCAGCGCGCCGACCTCATCGGCGATGGCTCGGAACTGCGCGAAGTCAATGGTGCGTGGATAGGCGCTGTAGCCGCACAGGATCATCTTTGGCTTGATCTCACGAGCCTTGGCGCGGACGGAGTTGAAGTCGATGGTTTCGGTCTTGGGGTCCAGCTCATAATGATCGGGTTTGTAGAAGATGGCCGAGCTGTTGAGCTTCATTCCGTGCGAAAGGTGGCCGCCAGAGGAGAGGTTGATGCTGAGAAAGCGGTCGCCGGGCTGCATCATGGCCATGAACGCGGCCAGATTCGCATTCGCGCCGCTGTGGGGCTGGACATTGGCGAAGCGGCAATTGAAAAGCTGCTTGGCGCGGTCGATGGCGAGAGTTTCGATCTGGTCGTAATAGGCGCAGCCGCCGTAATAGCGCGCGCCAGGATAGCCCTCGGCGTATTTGTTGGTGAGCACTGTTCCCGCGGCCTCCTGCACGGCACGGGAGACGTGATTCTCGCTGGCGATCAGCTCCAGGGTCGATTCCTGTCGCTTCTCTTCCAGCCTGATGAGCTCGGCGATTTTCGGGTCGGTCTTTTCAAGATTCATACGGCGGATTCTAGCGGCCCCAATGGGCGGAAGGTAGGCCGGCCATTCGTGCCACTGGCACCTTGCTGCCAGTGCTTCGAGGACACTGGCGGACAAGCCGCCAGTGGCACAAGACAAGCCGTCAGTGGCACTGCTGATATAATCCGCCGCTGCGATGGACGAAAGAAAACCGGTTATCGCGGTCGTGGGGGCAGGCGCGGTCGGCGCATATTACGGCGGCCGGCTGGCGCAGCATGGGCACGATGTTCACTTCCTGTTGCGCAGCGACTACGCGGCCGTCGCCAAAAACGGCTGGACGATTCGAAGCTGCCATGGCGATTTCACTCTGCCGCCGGCCACGATGCACGTTTACGAGCGGGCGGAGCGAATGCCCAGGGCGGATCTGGTGATCGTCACGCTCAAGGCGACGGCCAACGATCAGTATCAAGCACTCATCGCGCCGCTGCTCAAGGAGAGCACGCAAATCCTCACGCTGCAAAATGGATTGAGAAACGAAGACCGTCTGGCCGAGCTTTTTGGCCCGCAGCGAATTCTCGGCGGGCTGGCCTTCACCTGCATCTACCGCATCGCGCCGGGAGTCATCGATCACATCGATCACGGTTACATCCGTCTCGGAGAGTTCGTCGAGAGCGGGACCGAGAGAGCAAACGCGATCGCGGCGATGTTCAACGGCTCCAAGGTCAGGTGCGATGTGCTGAGCAGCCTGCGCGCCGGCCGATGGGAGAAGCTGGTGTGGAACATTCCCTTCAATGGCCTGGGCGCTGCGCTCGATCTGGCCACCGACGAATTGATCGGCAATCCAACCGGCGAGGCGCACGTTCGCGCGGTGATGAAAGAGGTCGTCAGCGCTGCCAAAGCATTCGGCGTCGAGCTTCCGGCCGATGTGATCGATCAGAAGATCGCGCAGACGCGGACCATGGGCGCATACAAAAGCAGCATGCAACTCGACCGCCATCACGGCCGGCCGATGGAGGTGGAGGCCATCCTCGGCGAGCCGGTGCGCGCGGCCGCGGCGGCGGGAGTGGCGACTCCATTGATGGCCGAGCTGTATCGATTGGCGGGTGTTGTGAATCTGGCGAAATGTCGCGATTGCCATTGAAGGAAATTTTGCGACTTTAGGGGCTTTTCAGCTTGAACCCGCTTGGTCATCGGCTATATTACTCCGCATCAGGATTTTCTGACCTGCTCCTTCTTCAAGGCAGGTGGCTCAAAAGCGAACTGGCAATTTAACAGGTGAGTATTTCCCCTCGCACGGGCGGAATGCTCGCTTCATCTAAAGTGTGCGCAACTCGGTCTGTTTTGCCTTTGTAGTTTGTCTTGTGATCGATCTGAGCGGAATGGCGATGGCTGCCATGATGTGACTCGGCAGGTCGTCCATTGCGCTGGGTCCGATTGTAGATCGGCGGCGACGGGCGGCCGCACAATTTGGATCATTCACAGGGAGCGAGGCACGGTCGGCGCGATTTTCAGCGCGCGATGGTCGCTTCCGAAATTCCGCTCGGGCGCGGCCGTGGCGAATCGGCGCCGGGAGCGGAAAGTCAGGGTTGTGAGGCAGCGGAGAAAAACGCAACGGTCTGGTCAATTGACGAATCAACTCGTCATCGGCGCAGCACCGGGCTCCAGATTCCTCTGCTGATGTTTCTCTCGGGCGGTGTTGCCCAGCGCATGGAAAATGCGCGCATCACCGTCTTGAAGAAGTTGTTGTCATTGTTGAGCGGCAAAATAATTGCCGCAAGAAATTGTGAGGAGCAGCACATTAATAATAATCCGATTGTCATTGCGGCATGGCCGTGGCGAGAAACAGTGGCGGCGTGATGGCGATTCAACGAAACATTTACACAGACCTTCGGCCGGCTTGATCGGCTGGCCGAAGTGAAATCCTCGGAGGGCTCTGTGTACGGCGGGCAGCCTATGGCTGCCCTCTTTTTTTGGGATGTGTTTTAGGTGGGCCCATTGTAGTGCAGGCTTTCAGCCTGCAATTGCGGCCCCAAAGGCCGCACTACAATGCGTTGCGGCTGATTGATGCGATGTGAGCGTGTGAATATGATCCGCAGACTCGCATGGCCATCGAATTCCGCAATCCGAACTCGCCGCTGGTTGCTCCGGGCGGGATGGAATGTTTTACGCGCGACATGACGGTCACAATATCGGCCGATGTGAGCCTGGCGGCCGCGCAGGCCAAGCTGGCGGAATTCAATCAGTGGCTGCCGATTGATGGGGATGTGCAAAGCGGGGTGGGGGAATTGGTGGAGACCAATTCGACGGGGCCGCTACGGTTGGGATATGGGGGATGGCGGGATCTGCTGCTGGGGGTGCAATTCCTGAATGGCCGGGGTGAGTTGGTCACGGCCGGGGGACGCACGGTGAAGAACGTGGCCGGGTATGACCTGACGAAATTCATGGTGGGGCAGCGCGGGATCTTTGGCAGACTGGTCACATTGACGAGCCGGACGTATCGGCGGCCGGCGGAGGCGCTGCTGGCGCGGTTCGCGCCGGATGTGCGGTTCGTCAATACGCTGATGCCCAGTCCGCTGCGGCCGCAATGGTGTCTGCTCACGCCCGATTCGTTCTTTTGTGGGTACCTGGGGGATGAGCGGACGGTGGAGTTTTATCAGCGTGGACTACCGCAGCGGAAATTGATGGAGCTGCGGCGTCGGCCGGTGGAAGAGGATATCGCGCATCGGGGGACGCTGTGGACGCCGCCGGCGACGTTTGCGGCCGCGGTTGCGCCGGCGAAGATCCCGCAGTTTGTGGAGCGGGCGGGCATCCAGCGGTGGGTGGCGGATGCGGCGTTTGGGGTGGTGAAAATTTTCCAGGCGGCGGATTTTGCGAAATTGCGCGAGGCGGCCGAGGGTGTCGGGGGCAAGGTTTTTGGCGAGTCGCCGCGTTTGCAACTGGACGGTGTCTACAATCCAGCGGAGCGAGCACTTCTTCAACGGCTGAAGCAGGCGTTTGATCCGGATGGAAAGCTGGAACGGCTTGAATTGAAATGACCAACGCCCCATTGCCAATTTTGACGGCTCCGCCCGAGCAAAAGTATCCTCCGCTGCGGCTGGATGGGCGGACTTATGACCGCGCGCTGGCGTGCGTGCATTGCGGGCTTTGTCTGCCGGCGTGTCCGACGTTTGTGGCCACGGGGCATGAGGCCGATTCGCCGCGGGGGCGGATTCAGTTGATGCGCGGGCTGGCGGATGGGGTGATCGAGGCGAGCGAATCGGTGCGGCATCACCTGGACCTGTGCCTGGATTGCCGGGGCTGCGAGACGGCCTGCCCCAGCGGCGTGGTGTATCACGAGCTGATCGAGGAGACGCGCTATCGGCTGCGGCAGAAGTCGATGGAGACGGTCAAGCCGAAGATATCGACGCGGCTCATGAACTGGATCTTCGCCAAGATCTTCGTCTATCCGCGGCGGCTGAAGCTGGCGCTGCTGCCGGTGAGAATATTGCAGCGCATCGGGATTTACGGGCTGATGCGGAAGATCGGATTCTTCAAGCTGCTGCCGGAAGGTTTTCAGAAAATGGAGCAGATGCTGCCGCCGCAGGGGAAGCTCTGGCCGCGGCGGCTGCCCACGCTGACCCCGGCGCAGAATCGCATCGCGGCCAAGGCGACAATCGGGTTTCTGGGCGGGTGCATCGGGTCGGTGATGTTTGAGAAGCAGAACCGGCAGGCGGTGGAGCTGCTTTCGGCCTGTGGCGTGGATATTTTTTCGCCGTGGCGGCAGACCTGCTGCGGGGCGATTGCTCATCACAACGGGGATTGGGATCGGGCGCGGAAATTCGCGCGCAAGAACATCGACCGGTTCATGCCGGAAAACGGCGTGGAGCTGAAGTTCATCACCTGCAACATCGCCGGCTGCGGATCGATGCTGCGCGAATATGAGCACCTGCTGCGGGATGACGCGAAATATCTGACGCGGGCGCGGGAGTTTTCATCGCGCGTGCGCGACATCAGCGAGGTGCTGCTGGAAATGGGTTTGCCGCCGATGACCAATCGGATGGACAAGACGGTGACGTATCATGAGGCGTGCCATCTGGTCCACGCGCAGAAGGTGTCGGCCGCGCCAAAGTCGCTGCTGGCGCTGGTGCCGGGGTTGAAGATGGTGCCGCTTGCGGAGGCGGACATGTGCTGCGGGGCGGCCGGGACTTACAACCTTCAGCAGCCGAAAATGGCGGCCGAACTGGCGGATCGGAAGCTGCGGAATATCGCGGCAACGGAAGCGCAGACGTGCGTGACGGGAAATGTGGGGTGCGCCATGCACATTCAGAGCCGGGCGGCTGCGCACAAGCAGAAGATCAACGTGGTGCATCCGGTGGAGTTGGTGCATCAGGCGGTTTTTGGCAAGCGGGAGTGAAATCCAATCGCAAAAACGCAAAGACGCAGAGAAAACCTATCTCTGATAAATCGGCAGGACGCGCAGGGGGACGGAGAGGGTAAGGACTGACATCGCCGTCGCGTAAATCCTGGCATTTTTCTGATCGCCGCCCGGCACATCGGGTTTGACCGGCCAGCTTCCATCTTTTTGAGCGGTTGCCAGGAGTTGTTCACTGCTGTTTTTCCACACGGCCGACCAGGTGGGATCGCCGGCCTGGAAACCGGCCTGCGTGGTGTAATAAAGCGCGTAGTAATAATGCTGCGTGCCGTCGCGGACCGGCTTGTCCATCAGATATTTTGACGCCGCGGCGGCCATGTCCTTGTCCACCGCCTCCAGCAAATAAAGATTGAGCAGCGCAGCGCCGGTCATGGCCGGATTCGCCTCGCCCTCGCCCTGATAAGAGAAGCCACGCTGTTCGGGACGATAGCAGCGCCGCACATAAGCGGCCGCGCGATCGACGCGCGCCTTGGGGACGGGCAGGCCGGCGTTCTGGCAGGCGCGCATGGCCATCATCGCCCAGGCGGAGACGCTCAGGTCGCTGTCGGAACTTTGAGGCTGATAGCGCCAGCCGCCTTCGAAGATCGGCTTTTCTTTTTTCATGTCCTGGCCGGCATAAATCACCTTCAGCGACTTTTCGAGAGCTGCCCGGATGCGGCGGCGCTGAATTTCATCAACTTCGGTGCCGTAGGCCTCGGCCAGCGCCAGCGTGACGATGCAGTGGCCGTACATGCGCGACTTATCGCTGCCGAAATAGCCGCCTTCGGGATCGAGATTGGCCAGGTAATCCGCGGCGGTGCGGACGGTCACGCCATAGCGGCCGACTTCGGGCGTGTGGCCGGAGGCGAGAAAGGCCATGAGCGAAAGGCCGGTGAGCGCGGGTTTCAAATCCGAGCCAAAGGAGCCGTCATCCTTCTGCTGTTTTTGCAGAAACGCCAGGCCGGAATTGATGGTGCGGTCGAGCGTGGGAGGGAGGATGTCACGCGGTTGCTGTGCGGCGGCGAATGAAGAGAGAAGAATGACCGCGATGAATGAAATCGAAAGTGCGCGCATGTGCTATTTCTTCTCGGCCTTGTCGTTCTTTTCCTGCGCCTTGTTCAGCGCCTCGAAGTATAGCTTGAGCGGCTCCTGATAGCCGGGGGCATCGATTTCATGGATCGGCGCATTGAGCGATTCGGGCTGGCGCTTGGGCAGGTAGCCCCACTGCCGCAGGCCGGGCACAACTTGCGTGGGAGTTTTTGTGCCGTCGGGAGAATGCGATTCGATCACCGGAGGGCGAATGAGCGGGCGGAAAGATGGAGTGAGAATGAGCCGCTCGACACCCGCCTCGCGCATGGCCGTTTGCCAGGCGCGGCTGAGCGCGGTCGAGGCGGTTTCCTGGTGCGTGCGGGCCTTGCGGAAATCGGGAGGACGCTCATCCAGCGCCGATGCGGCGGCCTGCGCGAACCACCGCGCGGCCGCCAGCGGATCACGCTCAATCAGGCTGGCCTGTGCTTCTCGAAGTGATGTCTGTGATCGCTCCAGCGCCAGGCGCACGTGCTGGGCCGCGCGCTCCACCGCGCCTTTATCACCCGCGCGCATCGACTGGCCAAAAACCTGAAGGGCGGCCTGCAACTGCTCGCCGACGACCACCGAAGCCTCCTCGGCCTCAGCGCCGGCGGATTGCAACTGTTTGGCGATGCGCTCCGCTTCCTCGGCGGCGAGTGGCGCGGCCGCCTTCTCCAGAAGCTCCTGCGACTCCTTCATCGCCGCCTGCGCCTGCTCGGCCATGCGGCGGGCCATGCCGGCGCGGTCGGCCGGAGCATTGGCGGCCTCGCGCGCCGCCATTTCCGCCTTCACCATCGCCTGTCGATAGTTTTCTGCCGCCTCCATGGCGCTGGCCATCTGCTGCGGCATGTGCGCCAGCGATTCCTGAACCGAGCTGATCATCGCGGCCACCCGCGGGCGCGAATCATCCACCTGCGGCAGATCGCTGCTGCTCGCATCCAGTTTCCTGATCTGCTCGGCGACATTTCTCTGCTGAGATGAGAGCTCCTGCGCTTTCTGAGGATCCTGCGTCGCCGTCTGCGCGGCGATTTTCCGCTGATCGGCGGAGAGATTGTCGATCGCCTGTGCGTTGGACATTTCCTGTCGAAGCCGTTCATAAGCCTCGCGATCATCCTTCGCCAGACGCCCATCGACTGCCGCCGCGGAAGAATAATCGCGGCGGGCGGCCTGAAAACTGCCCTCAAAGGCCAACTCATCATCGTCCATGTCGGCCGGCGTGCGGAATGCGCCAGCGCCAAAATCCAGCTTCGACCACTTGCTCAATTTTTGCCGGGCCGCCGCGGCCGCCTCGCGCGTGGCCTTTAATTCCTCCGGAGGACGAACATCGTTGGGATGGCGATTGATCTGGTGCTCACGCTGGAGCGCCGCGACAACCTGCGGCAGCTCCGTTATCGCCTGTCGCACCGGATCAGTCTCGGCCGCCTCGTGCATCGGCGCTTCCGCCAGGCGTGAGGCAGCGCGCGAAGCCATCTGCAAATCGCGGGCGCGAATCGGATCGGAATCCGGACGCAAGGCCTCGACGGTCGAAGCGGATGCCAATCGCTCGGCCAATGGAAGCGCGATCTGATTGACGGGCTTGAGCAGCGCCGCCGACCATTGCTGTGCCGGCGGTTCAAAATCGATCGGCCTGGCAGCGCGCATCAATTCCCTGGCGGCGTCCATCTTTTTCTGAAGCGCTGCATCCAGGTCGGGCGCATTCAGCGCCAATCCCAGTTCTTCCACCGCAAACGCAATATCCTGCTCCGCCCGGCGGCGGGTTTCGCGCAATCGGTCGGCCGCGGCGCGGTCGGCCGGCTGCGACGCCGGAGCGGCCTTCACATTGCCCCGATCGGCCAGGATCGCCGCCGCCTGCTCACCTTCGCTCAAAATTTTCACGCAACCTTCGACATGACGTGCGCCATCGACGAGCCGCTGGAGCGGCTGAATCATCGCCGCCGAAGGAGCGCCGCCCGCATCCATCGCCACCAGGCGCTCCACGTCGAACGATTCCACGCGAGCCCGATCGATGCACTCGGCCAATCCCATCGTCTGCTCCGTGGACGCACTCTTGGCGACCACCCGCAGCAGCGATTGGTGCAACAGCAGCCCCGCCTCGACCGCACTGGCCAGATTGCGGCTGATGCGAAGCCGGCCGGCGACAATTTCGGATTCGGAGACATTGGTTGCCTTCACCTGACGGGCAAAGCTCTCGGCCGCGCTCTCCAGCTCCTGCCGAAGCGCCGCCGCCAGTTGCGCTGCCTGCTTCATCTCGGCGATTCGCAGATGAGTGTTGAGATCGATCGAGCGCGGCGAGATGAGGATGTGCCGCATGTGCTCGCTCTCAATTTTCTTGCCCGCGCCATCCTGCGCCATCAGGCCAACCCGCACGACATCGCCGATCTGCACGTTCAGCTTCGCCAGGTCGAGTGTGAACTGCCCCTCCTGTCGGCGCGAATCCCCCACGCGCTTGATCGGAAGCTCCTGCCGCGGCTTGGAATTGACCTGCACGATCACGGACAGCGCGGAAATGCCATAATCATCCATCGCCAGATACTGGAGCGGCAGCAGATCGCGGGCATGGAGCCGCAAATCCTCCACCGGTCGCAGCAGCCGCGCCACCGGCTCGCGATCCGGCTGTGCACGAATGGTAATCCGCGCCGGCACGTCGGCCGACAACCCTTCGCTGCTGGTCAGCGACAATTCCGCATTGCCGCTCTTGCTCAGCGTGATTTCCGTCTGCACCACGTGTGGATCGGATGTGGCCGCCAGCGCGATCTTCTGATTATCGAACTTCAGTTCCGCATTCTTCAGCGGTTCGGTGCAGACCAGTGCCAGCGTGATTTTCGTCCCCACCACCGCCTCGATCACGCCATCAGTGTTGGAAATTGTCAGCGGATTTCGCTGCGTGTAGGCCGGATATTCATAGCGAACGCGATATTCCGCGATGGCCGGCGGCCGCAGGACACTGATGGTGTAGGTGTTGGTCGTGGCGTCGCCGCCCTGCGCGTAATAGCGCAAGGTGCGCTCGATGGCCGGCAGGGTGAAGATGTAATCGCTGTCGGAAACCGGCAGCATCGGCACCCGCGTCCACGACTGTCCATCCTGGCTCATGCAGATGTCCACGCCGGTGCCGCTCAGGTGTTGCACGTGGGCCCGCACCACCAGCGTCTTGCCGCGCAGCAGCCGGTCATCACCGGGCTCGATGTGGATCAGCGTCGTGGTGACCGGTGTCGTGCCGGCCAGCGGCCGGACCAGGCGCGAGAGCAGCAGCGGCCCGTTCGGCGCCGAAATTCGCCACAACCCCGCCGCGACAATCAACAGGCACAGTGCAATCGCCCACGGCAGCGCAACCGGCTTCCACGCAAACCTCGGCCGATGCTCCTGCGCCTGCCGCGAAACCTGCTCGACCAGATAATCCAGCATCTGCGGCGATCCGCGATATTCCTGCTTTTCCAGCAGTTGCGAAATCACCGTTCGCAGGCGCTCGCCAAAATCCGGATTTGCCTTCTCAATATCATCCGCCACCCCCACCCAGTCGGTTCGCCGTCGCAGCAGCCGGCCGAGCGGCGGAGCAAGGACCACCGCCACGGCGATAGCGCCCATGCCCAGCAGCGCCACTCTGATCCCCGGCGACAACCCAAGCCACCGATCCGCCGCGCACGCCACAATCCCCCACCCCAGCGCAATCACCAGCGCAATCCCCATCGCCCTCAGCAGCGCATACGCCCGCTGCCGCGCGATGAATGACCGCACATAAGATCGAATCGGCTTGGGGAGAGGATTGCTCATCGACCACGGCCTACGTCATTCGACATTCTCGGTGGGGAGGACATTCTTCTCCGACTTCGTCATTCGTCATCCCGCGGCCACGCCGCGCTTGATACTCACGCCAGGCCAAGCCGTTTACGCAACGCCCACTCGGCCGTCAGGCAACTGATCACGAACAAAAACAAATACGCGCTATCCCAGAGAGCAGTTTCCGCCGTCCGCGGCTGCCGCAGCCGCGCATCGGAAACCAGCCGCGGCAGCGTGTCGATCTGATCCAGGTTGATGCACGTGCCGCCCGACGCCTCGGCCAGTCGCTGGAGAAAATCGCGATCGCCCGACAAGTCGGCCATTTCCGCCTCGCTGCTCCGCTCGATCTTCAATGGCAGCGTCAATTCCGTCACCGAACCATCCCCCACCGGCGCCCAGACCTTCAAATCATATTGCCCCTCCGGCAAACCGCTCAGCACGCCCGCATACCGCCCATCGCCCTCAGCGCCCACG
>JBGPEF010000080.1:0-14142 GCA_041482675.1 Tepidisphaeraceae bacterium
ACCCACACCCGGGGGCCCCCAAACCCGATATATGGGTATTGGGGACCCCTCAATCGGGATTGGGGGGGGACCCCAAACGCAGATTACCGCGTTTGGGGACCCTGCCCTCACCCCATTCTACCACCGCCAGGCTCCGGCGATGAAGAGAAACTGTTGAGCGGACCTCTCACCTTGGAAAAACCCCGGTTTTGCCGCTAATCTGAGTTCTTGTAGGGTGTGCTTTAGCACACCGGTCCTATGACGTGGTGTGCTGAAGCACACCCTACGAGATTTAGGGACCCCAACCGCCGTGTAAGGGCTCCCAACCGCGAACCGATGCGGTTGGGAACCCTGCTGCGGTTGGGGACCCTTACGAGATCAAGCCATGAGCCGACGTTATCCCGAGCTTGCCAAACTCCTGCGAACCAAGTCCCTCAAAGTCGGCAAATTCACCCTCGCCAGCGGCCGCACCTCCGACTATTACATCGATGCACGCCTCGCCTCCCTCGACCCCGAAGGCGCATCCCGAATCGCCGACGCCATCCTCGCCGAAATCGACGGCATGAAAGTCGATGCGATCGGCGGGATGGACATGGGCGCGACCCCCATCGTCGGCGCTGTGGCCCTTCGCTCCTTTCAACTGGGCAAGCCAATTCCCACTTTCGTGGTCCGCAAGGATGTGAAGGCTCACGGCACCCAGAAGCTCATCGAAGGCCCAATTCCGCCGCCACCGTGCAATGTCGTCATCGTCGATGACGTGGTCACCAGCGGCGGCTCAATCCTCAAAGCCATCGACGCCGTCGAAAAGCACGGCGCGAAGGTGCTGCTGGCGATTTCCGTCCTTGATCGCAACGCCGGCGCTGCCGGGGCTCTGGCCGACCGAAAGATACCCTATCGTCCCCTCCTGACCCTGGCTGACATTGGCATCAATCCCGAGCCGGCCCATCCTCCTGAAGCTGGGGCCTAATTCTTCCGCTTCATCGGAGATCACATACTCCCTCGCAACCACCCCATCCTCAAAGGGCCCCCAATCCCGATTGATCGGGATTGGGGACCCCTGCCATTTGCCCAGCGGCGGGATAATACGCTCCTTGCCGGCCGCCGTTCCCTTCTGCGGTCCCGGCGGAAAAAAAGGGACCCCAACCGCCGTGTACTGCGGTTGGGGACCCTACTGTTGCCGGGAGAAAAAGGGTCCCCAATCCCGATCAATCGGGATTGGGGGCCCCACCCCGGCATCTTCGCGTCCGGCAGCATGGGGACCCCAAACGCAGATTAGGGACCCCAACCGCGAACCGATGCGGTTGGGGACCCTACCGCGTTTGGGGACCCTTCCATCCGGGGCCCCCAAACGCCGAATACCGCTTTTGGGGAAGATCCTTCTTCCCCGCCTTGCCAAACGGCCGCCATTTGTCGTTCGGCGGGGAGAGCCAGCAGATGCACAAAGGGAAGATCAACCGCCGTGTACTGCGGTTGGGGACCCTAATGATGGCAGTAGGTGTAATCCTCCGAAAACTTCACATAAAAGGGAAGATCAACCGCCGCCACCAAGATACGAAGCCGCCGCGGTTGGGGACCCCACCGCGCATAAACCACATCCGCCCCCGGCAGAGGGGGGAAGATCAAACGCAGATTACCGCGTTTGGGGAAGATCGTCCCCAATCCCGATTGATCGGGATTGGGGGAGATCAACCATTTGACCCGATGCCCCCCATCATTCTTGCCCCGATTCATCGGCATCTTCACGCAGGCAATTCCCCCATTGGGCCCATTCTTCTCCAGCGCCACCGGCCCCTTCTTCTCATCCCATTTCTTCAAATCCGCCCCCTCAAAATTCTCCGCAAACAACACCGCGGGATCATTTTCGATGTCTTTATCGTCTACATACTTGCCGGCCAGTCCTTCAGCGCCCTCCACGCCCGCCGCCAATGCCAGGGCGGCCATGAACGAAGCAGCCGTCCCGAAGGTATCTCCTTTTGCCGGAAATGCTTTCATCGAAGGATGACGGACAAGAATGTCCGTCCTACCGCTTGTGAAACATATCGTTTACCCGCGAGTTATCTTCGGTATGCTGGGGCTAGGGTCCCCAATCCCGATCAATCGGGATTGGGGGCCCTAAAATCCAGCGTCTAGTGCTTTAGGGCTCAGTTAGGAAAGGTGTATGTACCCAGAGGCAGCCAGCCAACCGCAGCAGGCGACATTGGACTATACCGCACTCCCTCTCGAGCGCGCCCCCAGCCGCATTGTCGGCCGAATCCTCTGGCTCGAAGGAGCCATCCTCCTGGCCATCGTGCAGGTCCTCTTCGCTGGCTATCGCATGGGGGTGGGCAACCAGACCATCCAAATCCCCTTCCTCAAGCAATCGGTGAATCCGCAGCTCTATGCCAATGACCCGATGGTCGCCGGAACATTGCACGACTATCCCAGCTTTTTCTTCCGGGGCATGGCCTGGCTCACCCAGATCGCCGATGTGCCCCTGCTCTATTTCATCCTGCACCTGATCACATCCTTCGCCGTCCTCATGGCCACCTATTGGCTTGCCCGAACCATCTTCCGCGACCGCGCCGCCGGAGCGATCGCCGCCATCCTCCTCTTCGCCGGCCACCAACGCGCACTGGCGGGCGACGAGATGTATTCGATGGGGTTCACCCACACCTGGGCCGTCTTCCCGCTGGCAATCATCGCCATGGTCTTCCTCTACCGCGAGTGGTACTACGCCGCCTTCGCCCTCGCCGGCATCATCTTCAACCTCCACGCCCTCACTGGCGCATATCTGGCCGTCATGTTCGGCTTCTGGGCCATCTTCGAAAGCCGCACTCTGGGCTGGCGCAAAGTGGCGCTATTGGCCGGGCTATTCGTCTTCCTATCTCTGCCCACCATTGTGCTGATGGCGAAACACCGGCAGGTGTTCGATGCCGAATGGCTCAACGTCACCCGCATCCGCTCCGCCGATCACAGCTTCGCCACAAGCTGGTGGCAAATCGGCACGCCGGACATCCCACGATTCGCCCTGCTGATTGCCTTTGGCGCATTGAGCCTCAGCTTCCGCCCGCGTGGCAGGCAGTTGCGCAAATCCCTTCTCATGGCCGCCGCCGTCGGCATCCTTTTCCTCTTCGGATACGTCTTCAGCGACCTTCGGCCAGTTCCAGTCGTCCTGCGTGCTCAGCTTTTCCGCGCTTCCCGCCTGCTCCTGGTTCTGGTCTTCGTTCACGTCGCCTTCTCCATCGCCTCAAGCTGGCGGATGGGCTGGTTGAGCTTCAACCAGCGCGAAGGTGAGGCCGATCCAACTCCCCCAATCTCCAAAGGCAGCGCCATCCTGGAGATGATCACCGCCGCCTTCACCCTGGTCTGCCTCGCCGTCCCCGGATTGCTCCCCTTCTGGCCAATGGCGCTGGTTTTGGCCGCCGCCGTCGCCCTGTTCAATGCCCGTCTGAGCTGGATTCAAGCCGGCATCGTCGGCGCAGCGCTCCTCGTGACTTTGGCCGCCTGGCGCACCATTGAATTCCCCGTCGCCGGCCTTGGCGCAGGCATGACCGCCCGCAGCCTGCTGGCAAGCTGGCCCCACGCCAGCGGCCTGTTCTGGATTGGTCTTGCCGCCGGTATCGGCATCTGGGTCGTCGCCCGTCTCCAACTCGACTACTGGCTGCGCCTGGCCATCGTCGGCCTCGGATTGCTGGTCACCGGCCTGCTCGCAACCGCCAGCTACGCCTCTCTCGTCCGCGACAGCCTCCGCGCTGATCCCTGGGTCGCCGCTCAGGATTGGGCCCGCCAGAACACACCGCCCGGCTCCGTCTGCCTCACCCCCGACCGCCCCGGCGGCTTCCGCATCCATTCCGAACGCCCTGTCGTCTGCGAATGGCGCGACGGCACCCAGGCCTATTTCAGCGCGGACTTTGGCAAAAAATGGTGGGAAACGCTCAAGCAGCTCCGCCCCGGCATCCTCTACGACCAGAGCGGCCAGACCCGGCTCGCCGATGGCACATCGCTCGAGCAACTCCCCGATTACAAAATCCTCGAGCTTTCAAAATCCCTGCCGTCGCAGCCCAGCTACATCGTCCTCCCCACCATCGCCAAAGAACGCAACCTCAAGCTCGTCTATCAGAACGTCGGCGAGAACAACAAAGGCGGCTGGTCGATCTACGAGGCCAGGGCCCAGTTCCCCGCCGGTGTGCTCGACAAGGACCGCTGGCTCGACCAGGAACGATTCCTCAAGGAAGTCGCCCTTCCCAACATCGAGAAGTACCGAAAATCCGATGCCCGCATCGAGCTGGTCGATGCCGATGGCCGCCCATTGCGCGGCGTCGATTTCAAGGTCAAACAGACCCGCCAGGCATTCAAATGGGGCTGCTCACTGCCGTTCTTCGAAGAGGTCGAAGGCGAGCCCTTCACCGACTTCAAGCCCGATCCGGTCACGCCCCAGGAGCTGGAACGCTTCCTGGAGATCTTCAACTACACCCTCATCCCCTACTCCAGCAAGTGGATGTACCTCGAGCCCGAGGAAGGCAAGCGGAATTTCCACGAGCTGGACAAATATGTTGACTGGTGCGTGCAGCACAACATCGAGATGGAGTTCCATTACATCACCGGCCTGCTCCCGCCGTGGATGCGCAGCGGCCGCAAGACCGCCGATGAGCAGGAATCCATCCTGATCCGCCACGCCAAGGACCTGGTGGATCGTTACGGCGATCGCATCAAGCGCTGGCAGGTGGTCAACGACTCATACCTGCTCCGCCAGACGCCGCCGGTCTTCGAGTTCATCCGCAAGAGCCATCCCGATCTGAAACTCGGCGTCAGCCACTGCACCAAGTTCTACTCCTACGGCGGCAACCGCTCGATAGACCAGCTCCGCGGCATGGACGATGTTGAGTGGCTCCAGGGCCAGCGCGTCAAGGTTGACTACTACGGCATTCACGGCCACACACCCCACGGCCTCTGGGCCGACGTCAACACCATGTACGAAACCTTCGACACCCTTTCCAAACAACTCGGCACCCGGCTCGAAGTCACCGAGTTTGTCCTCCCCCTCAACCAGATCAGCGGGCCCGTCCGCCGCGGCATGTGGACGCCCGAGCTTCAGGCCGAGTTCTTCGAAATCTACTACACCGTCTGCTTCAGCCATCCGGCCGTCGATGGCGTCAACTATTGGGTGCTCGGCCAGGGGCTGGAGCATGGCACCGGCCTGCTCGATGCCGACAACAATTTCGCCCCCCGGCCGACTTTCAACATCCTCAAGGAGCTGATCACCAAGCGCTGGCGAACCGAGTTTGCCAGCCGCAGCAGCGACGGCTCCATCGCCTTCCGCGGGTTTCATGGGGACTTTGAAGTTGCGGTCACACTGCCCGACGGCAAAATCGCCACCGGCAAATTCTCCGTGAAGCCCGAATCGGGAAATCAGTACCGGTTGAAGCTGAACCCCGCCGGAGCGTTTGAAGCAGCCGAATTAAAGTAGGCCTGGCCGTTCCCATGGTGCTTTCGATCAAGCCCAGGCTGGTTATCGCTTGAAATATTCGCGGACGAGATCGTGATAGCCCGGCGGGATTCCGCCGGCAGAAATGGCGGCGTCCGCGGCCTGCTGCGCCGCCGGCCAGGAGTCGGATCTCCAGGCGGGGACGCTGGGGGATTTGCCGGAGTTTCCGGCCGCAGTCGATGAACTGTTCCCCAAACCCGCGTTTCCGTCATCGCCTGATGCACCCACACCAGAGGCGCCAGTTCCCTTGGCGTTCGTGCGAGATGAGTTGGTGCCCGTGGCGAGAGGATTCGATTTGTCCGGCATCGCGGCCGATTGGCCCGCGCCTGCGCCCGTTCCATCTGGATTTCCGCTCTGCGTAGTGTTCTGGCCGCTGTTGGCGTTCGCCGTGGTATTGGTTGTCTTCCCTGCGCCAGGAAGTGGATCATCTTCCCCTCCCGGATGATCCCCCGCGATAGCGGTGGGGCGGCGTCCCGCCGATGGGTCGCCGCCTTTGCGAGCGTTCCTGGCGTCCGGTTGCGTCTTGTTTGAGCCGGCCAGAGGAAGAAACGGCGCGGAAGAAGCCTGCGTGTCGAGCGGATTGGCCGTGAAGATGGCGACGGTCAGAACCAGCGCCCCCGCCAGGCCGATTCCGCCCCAGGCACGCACGCCAAGGCGGTGCAGAACAACCTCCCGTGGGCGAAGATTCGCCGCTCGTTGGTTGGCGATGATCAGCACCGCATCTTCAAACGATTCAGTTGCAGAAGATTTCTCCAACTGCCACGCCGTTGCCAGAAGATCGGCCAAATCCAACTGTCGATCGGCTTCGACGGCGGCATCAATAATCCTCGGCCGGCGGAGCAATGCCGCAATAAACCCCAAAGCCCCCCCAATAGCCATGACCACAGCGGCCACGGTCAGCGGCGATTCGGGTCGATTCCCCACCAGCGGGATCAAGAGCAGCGGGATCAACAGCAGCGCCAGGCCGCACCCCAGAGCGAACCCTATTCCAGACCATTCCGCCAGCCGCAGCAAAACCAGTCGCCAATAAACGCGGCCGATGAACCGATCCAGGCTGCTGGGGGATGTATTCACGCTTATTAATGATATCGGCCAGATGGGTCCCAAAAACGCCTCTGCAACCTTTGCAGGGTGGGGCGGTACAGAATGGCATTGACAGGCTCTATGCCGCGAATGGAAAATGTCTGCCTCGGAGGAATGCCCATGTTTCGATACCGCGGGTTGTGCTGCCTCTGGATTTGCGCGCTGATCATCGTCGTTGCCGGGCCGACCATGGCCCAAAATCAGCTTCCCCCTCCGGTGGATCGCACCGGCTCGATCGAGGCCCGCAAGAAAGTCCTGGCCGCGCAGGCCGAACAAACCAGGGCCCAGGGAGCGCTAACCCAGACCGTGGTGAAGCTGCGCACCGATTTTGAGGCCGGCTCGGACTGGCAAACCGCCCAGGCCGCATTGAAGCAGTCGCAGGCGGATTACGATGCAGCCCGCAAGCCGATCATCGAGGCGGTGAAAAGGCGGCAGGATTATCAGCGCGCGGAAGTCGAAAAGGCCAAATCTGACAAAGAGCTGGCCGAGCTGCGGGCCAACAACGTCATCGGCGATCCGATCCTCAAGGTGGTCAACAAGAAGGCCGACGCGGCCGCCGAGATGACCAAAATCGAAACCGATGCCCTCAACGCCGAGCCCAAGGTGGTCGAGGCGCGCAAAAAGTTCCAGGAGGCCGCCGCTCAGGTGGCCACGCTCAAGCGGCAGTTTGATGCCTCGGTCCCCGCGGATGCGGGCTGGCAGGAAGCCAGGAAGGCCGCCGATACCGCGCAGGAGCAGGTGGTGGCCGCCAACAAGGAAGTCACCACGGCGCTTGCCCGCGAGGCCGACGCCGAGAAATCGCGGCAGGAACAAATCCGCCAGAGCCGAAAGCGCTATTGAAGTCCTCCCCCTCATCGTTCGACGATCCTACTCCTTCGGTATCAGGTACGTGATCTCCTTCGTCTTTCCCGGCGCCTCCTGCACGGTCAGCGTGACGTTCTCGCCCGGATTAAAGTGCGACCGAAACCACCATTCGAAAGATCGCCCCACGACATTCGGCGACTGCCCGTTCACGGCCGTAATCATGTGATTCGCCTTCAGGCCCGCGACCGTGGCCATCGATCCTTTGTAAATGAACGGCTTCACCCCCATCGCATCATCGGCGATGTTGAAGCGCTGTCGCTCCGCCTTGCTCATGGCCAGCGGAAAGAACCCCGGCCCATGGCCGATGTTCCCCTGCGAAATCGACATCCGCCAGTCAAGAATCGTCTTCCGCCACCCTTCGCTGACTTGAAGTTCCCCGCTCATGAGCTTGCCGTCGCGAAGCCACATCACCGCAATCGTGCCCGCCCCCTGCGGCCCCCGATGCAGTATGCCGCGAAAATCCGCCTGGCCGAACAGCCGTCGCTCGCCAGCCACCGCCAACGAATCGCCTGCCTGAATTGCCGCCTTGGCGGCGGGGGAGTTGGGTTGAACCGATTTGACCAGCAGCCCGTCATCGCGCTCGAGCACGATCCCCACATTTTCCGGCAGCGGCCAGATCTGCGTGTCGCGGAATTTGTCGAACGTCCCGGCATCGATGGCCGGCTGGCGAATGATTTCCGAGACCTGGTGGCAATGAATGCAGGTCTGCTTCTTCTCCTCCGCGCCGCCGCGTGAAAACCAGGCCTGGTAGCCCGGAAGACTTGTGGTGGAACGCGGCTCGCCGCTCAGGTCCGGAGTTGGCCCGTCAATGTCCCATTTCTCGCGCCGCGAATCGTAGTGATGCGCCAGCACTCGTTTCATGGTCGCCGCCAGCGCTTCCGGCGAGATCCGCGTCGCATCCGAGATATGATCCTTGCCCCCGAAAATCGCATAGAGCCTGCCCTCCGGCGATAGAAAATATCCCCACCAGGAAATATCCAGGTCCTGATACCCCTGCACCGGCAGGAGTCGCATGTCGATCGCCTTGGCATCCGTCAGCCGAACGGTGATGAACTGCGAAAGCAGCGGCGACAGAAGCGGCCCGCCCTCCATCACATCCTTGTCAAACGCCGAGCATTGCTTGCACGGCAGGCAGCGCAGACTGATCAGAAGCGGCCGGTTTTGCTCCTTCGCCTCGGCCAATGCCGCCGCAAGATCGGTGCGCCAGGTGATTTTCGCCAGCGGCTCGGGAAGTTTGCCCTGCGACGGCCCGACAATCTCATCCCAATTGGGCGCAGCCGGGGCGCTGAATGCTGTGGAGCATAGAAGCCCAATCGTCAGAGCGATGAGTAAGTTGCGCATGGTCATATCCTTCATACCTGCCAGGGGGCGGCCTTGTGGCAACGATCGTGCCCTACCCCGAAGTGTGCAGCTTAAGCGTAACCCGGCCGAGGGACGAGTAGCCGTTGGGTTGTGCCGCCGTGAAATAGACAAGAAACGTGTCATCGCCGACCGGGATCAGGCTCAGGGGTGTGCGAACCTGTTTAATCCAGTTGTTTTCCCCAGGCGAAAGTTGGATGTATTTCGGCTCGGTCCACTTGAGCCCATCAGTGGAAAAGGTGTACGGAATCTTGAACGTGTCCGGCGGAGTTTCGAAAACGGCATCGTAAATGGCGATATAAAAGTTTTTCTTCAGTTGATGAACCTGCGGATTTTCCGCGCGGGGCCGCAAAACAGGGTTGATCGAGCTGAGCCGCGTCCACGGCCCACGCAGCGCCGGCGCTGACACAAGCCCAACGCCCCAGAACGTGGTTGGCGCCTTCTGCGTTTGCGCCGACCCGTAAAACGCCAGCCACGATTTATCCGCGAGTTTGAAGGGAAAGAACGAGTCGGTGCCTTGCAGCCCCTCCCACGAATCCGAATCGGGCCCGCTCTGGAGTGCGATGTCCACTTCGCGATAAGTCCCGCCGATGCCCATGCGTCCGGGAGTCTCCGAGATCGCTCGCACAATCCGCCCCTCATGGTTGATCAGCCACCGGTCCTTCTTGTTCGGCGCCGAGCGAAACGCCGAATAAAACAGCGTCCAGCGATTCAGCTCTTCATCAAAGATCGGGATCGGAAGAAAAAGCGCGGCCCGCGGATCAGCGCCCGTAAAATCCCCCGAAGACTCAAAGAGCGTCGACGCACGCGTGAAGCTCAACCCATCGGCGCTGGTCCAATACCCGAGTCTGGTCTTCGTCCACTTCGGATCAGCGTTCATCTCCGAGATAAACAAGTGGTAAATCCCATCGACCAGCACCACCCGTCCGCCTTCAAACCCATATTTGTTGTCCTGCGCGCCGGGCGAGGAGTGCGTGAGCAGGGGGGTGGGATGTTGGTCCTCGATGGTAAAGAAGAAGGCGTTCGGATCTGTGCGGGTGCACGACGAGAGAATTAGGCCGCACAAGGAAAGGAGCGAGCAAGCGCGCATGATCGATGCTTGATGTGTATCAGGGAACGCGGGCGAGGTGAATGAATAATCTCGACTCCAACTTCCAACTTTCAGAGAACATGTCGTATTCACCGTACGATTCACGCCTGCGGGAGCGATTTGCGAGTCGCCGCCTTCTTCTCCTTAAGCTGCGCTGCCTGCGGAAGCTCGCGGTAAAACGGATCTAGCGGAAAACACCCCGAAATCAGCCCGCCGCGCGGCGCGGTGGTGCAGTCCGAAAACGTCCGGCAGATTCTTTTGTCCTGAAGCCCCCGCCCCGCTAGCGTGTCCGCCGGAAGCTGCCAGTACGAGAGGACCAGCCGGCCGATTCCCACAAAATCCGTCCAATCATTTCGCACAATCGCCTGCGCGACCTGCGGAAGATATTCCTGCAAATAAGTGTACCCCGAACCAACGAAGATCGAGCCGGGGCACGCCTCTTTCAACTGCCGGGTGACCTGAATCTGCCGCGCCACGCCGATCAGCGGATCTTCCGGCGGTTGATAGCCATCGCTGGGAGGATAAATCGCCGGCCGCTGAAAGTGCGGATTGTAGTAAGGCGAACAGCAACTGATGTTGACGAGCTTCACATCGAGCTGACGGAGCATCTGAATGAACGCGATCGGCTCGGTCAGGTCCGGCTCCAGCGGATTCTGCGGATTGACCCCAAATGCGTAAAGGTACGGAAGATGATTCTGAAATTCGTGCGGAACGCCCGGCCCCGGCTGCCCGCGAACCATCCCGTCGGCCCGAAACGGCGGATGATCGAATGCCGAGAGCCGCACCCCAATTCTTAATCGCGGCGAAGTCGCCCCAATCCCCGCGACAATCTCCCGCGCAAACCGCGTGCGATTTTCAAACGACCCTCCAAACGCCCCCGGCCGCGTAAACGCCGAGAGCATCTCATGTCCGAGATACCCGTGGCAATGCTTGATATCCACGAAGTGAAACCCAGCCTTGGCCGCAATCCCCGCCACCGCGACATAAGCGTCGATGAGTTTTTTCAGATAGTCGTCCGAGATGACCACCGAGTCATCCCCGGGATCGATATTGAATTTCGCATCGAGGAGCGGATGGTGGTACGCGATCCTCGGTTCCAACCGCGCTTTGTCCCGCGGCCGGCAAAACCTTCCTGAATGCGTGAGCTGGAGCCCAATGAAAAGATCGTCGGCATCATCAAATGACT
This sequence comes from Tepidisphaeraceae bacterium, assembly GCA_041482675.1. Lineage (GTDB taxonomy): Bacteria > Planctomycetota > Phycisphaerae > Tepidisphaerales > Tepidisphaeraceae > JBGPEF01. The sequence continues at coordinate 11,026 of JBGPEF010000080.1, forward strand.
CGCGATGCGCCGCCATCAGCGTGGAAATCAATCGGTGAAGAGATTTCTCCGTGATCGATTCTTCGAAATGGCAAAGTTGATTCGGATTCGCCCTCCCATCGCCCTGCACCGCAAACGCCTCCCCGCCCCAAATCAGTTTCGCCCCCGATTGCCCAAAATGTGACCAGCGCCGCAGAACAAAGTCAGTCGGCTCGCCCCCCGTCGTCGCATCCCACCCTTCCATCGGATGAATGCACCACCGGTTGCCGACTTTGAATTCATCCACAACCAGCGGCCGCCCCAGAGGCGATCCTTCGCCCGCCGAAATGATCTGCGAGTCACACGGCAGATCCAGATTCAGCGAAGCAAGGTACGCCTGAAAATCAGCGATCGACTTGAAGTGGCCGATTTTTGGGAAGCTTTCAGGCACGCCGGAATTGTAGAGGTGAGAGCGAAGAAATTACACCGCACCGCACCGCCGCCATGTCGCCCGTTGACCGATCATTTCGCCGCGTACTCCACCCAAACCGTCCGCACATCCTTCCCCGCCTCGATCTGCCACGACGAATCCTCTTTTGCCATGCCGCCTTCATAGACACGACTGGCCGTCTTGATCTCCCCATTCCCCTCCCTCCACCCAAACCTCACCACCACCCCCGACGGATTCCCCACCTCATACCCCAGATGCGCCTCCACCTTCCGATACCCCTTCCTCTCATCATTCCTAAACCTCACCCGCACCTTCCCCGCCCCATTCACCGCTCCATCCCCCCAGCAAAAACTCTGGCTCCAAAAATCATTCGGCTCCGGCGGCCGCCGGATGATCGACCAATCCTTCACCACCGTCTTCCAACTCTTCCCCCCATCCGTCGAATACTCGATCTGATATTTCGCCCCCGACGGCGGACTCCCCGAACTCTGCCAACTCGCCGCATACACATGATTCGCCTTCGCCCCTCGCGGCGGCGCAAGCTCCAGCGTCACATTCCCACCCTCCAGCTTCCCCTCAACCTGATGCGCCCCCGCCTGTGCCCTCGTCGGCCCCGCCGATACCAACCCCTGCCCCGACGCCGCAAACGTGATCCGATTACTCCCATCCTTCAAATGCGGAATCGTCGCGACATTGGTCTGGCAAGCCGTCCGCCACGAAATCTCCGCCCCCTTCAGCTTCTCCGCCCCCGCCGAAAATTTCAGCCAATACTGCTGATGTCCCTTCACCGCATCCGTCAGATCGATCGCCTCCCCCAAAGCCTCACCGCTCTTCCAACTCTTCCCCCCATCCACCGAAACCGCCACCGCCGCATTCAATTTCCCTCTCACCACCAACCCATTCCTTCCCCCCGCATCATAAATCCCCCACTCCTTGCTATTCGCCGGAGTCGATCCAATCACATAAGGCGTGCGAAAACCAAAAATCACCTGCTCCCCATCCTCTTCAACCACCGCCTCCCGGTAACTTCCCTCCGCAAAATCCGGCCGATACTCATACACCGCATTCGCAAACCTCACCTGCCCCGCCTTATATCCCGTCCCATTTTTCGACCCATACATCTTCTCCGGCTGATTGATCCACGTCCGCGATCGCTCCGGCCCGGGAACGCCCCCGATGTTGTAATTCCGCCCCCAAAACACAAGCGTCTTCCCATCCTCCAATCCCGGCTCCAGATATCGCCACAAAGATTCCCCTCGGCGCAGTTGCACCATCGGCGGCGGCCCCGCATATCCCGCCAGATATTCCACCGTCCGAAACGATGTATAAACGCCCCCCGCATCATCATCGTGCAGCCCCGCCACCCGCCAACCCCGCTGCCGCTGCGGCCTGAAATTCGCATCCTTCAACGTCGCAATCTGCGGCATGATCTCCCCAATCGACATCAGCCGCGACCCATCCGGCGTAAAAATCACCGTCGAAATATCATGATCCAGCAGCACCCATCGCCCCGCCCCATATACCCCTCCGGTCAAAAATACTTCAAACGAATTATGCCCGCTCACCCCCACGCACCGTCCCCGGCACTGCCCCAGCAGCGCGTTCATCTCCGCCGTGTACTGCGCGTGCGTCGTCCCACACAGCCCAAATCCATGTCCAAACAATCCCGTCCAGTAATCGCGGTTCGGCTCCGCATCCACATTCTTTCCATCACCAAACACATCGCACCGGCCATCTTCCCCGTGCGCATAGTTCAGATTCCGCCAATACCACGACGCCAGCGCCCTGTCCTCGTCGCTGCTCACCTCCCGTCCCGTGACTCGCTTATAAAGCCCCGCCTGCGTCGCAAAAAGCCTCTCAAACGTCGAACACGAAAGCTCCCCCGGATACCACGGATGATCCGTCTTCACCTGCGGATCGCCCACCTCCGCGTAAGTGATTCCGCTAAGCAAACCCAACACGAAAATGATCCCAACCACTCGCATATCGCCACCATTTCCGCCCCCCTCCGATGATACCGACATTGACTTGTCCGCGTTTGCGGTTATCTCTTTCCCAACCGATATGGCTCCTCCCTGTGCGATCGTCATCTTCGGCGCAAGCGGCGACCTGGCGAATCGCAAATTGATTCCCGCCATCTATGAATTGGCCCGTGAAAAGCTGCTCGACGAGCGCTCTTACGTCCTTGGCTTCTCCCGCTCCGAAATGAGCGATGACGAATTCCGAAAGGAATGCCGCGACGGCGTCGAAAAACACGCCCGCTCCAAACCCATCGACGAAAACCTGTGGAAATCCCTCGAGCCGCGCCTCCACTACGCCAGGGCCGACTACGGCTCCAGCGAGGATCACGCCCGCGTCGCCGAGCAGCTCAAGAAGCTCGACCAGAAACATCGTTCCCCCGGCAACCGCCTCTATTATCTGGCCACTCCCCCCAACCAGTTCGAGCCCATCATCGAGCGCCTCGGCGAACAGTTGCAGGAAGAGGCCAAATCCCGCCCCTACTACGGCGATGACGGCGAGTCCTGGAAGCGCGTCATCATCGAAAAACCCTTCGGCCGCGATCTCGCCTCGGCCCGCGCCCTCAACCAGCTCCTCCACCGCTATTTCAAGGAAGAACAGGTCTTCCGCATCGACCACTATCTTGGCAAAGAGACGGTGCAGAACCTCATGGTCCTGCGCTTCGCCAACGCCATCTTCGAGCCCATCTG
>JBGPEF010000081.1:0-14132 GCA_041482675.1 Tepidisphaeraceae bacterium
CGCCTTTGGAGCGGGTGGCCACGCGGGTGCCGCAGACGCAATCGACGCCGGTGGAAAAGGCCTGGAGAAATTTTGGGATGTCGGCCGGGTCGTTTTGGAGATCGGCATCCATGGTCATGATATATTTTCCGCGGGCGTTTCGCAGGCCGGCATCGGAGGCGGCGGTTTCGCCGCAGTTGAAGGCGAATTTCAGGCCGCGGACGCGGGGGTCCTTGGCGACCAGGGACTCGATTGCCTTCCATGAACCATCCTTGCTTCCATCATCCACGAGGAGGATTTCGCCGTTGATGTTGTGGGCATCGAAAACTTTGGCGATTGCCTCGTGCAGCAGGGGGAGATTTTCCTCCTCGTTGTAGACGGGAACGCAGATGCTCAGGGTTGGCTCGTTCATTTACTGCTTCCGCGTGCGGGCGATGATGACGGTCACCGGCCGCATGGGAATGTTGTAGTTGAAGCCGTGGAATGAGGCAATTTGCTCGAGATGATCGCGGCGATCGGGAGGCAGGGATTGGAAAAGGTCGCTGCTCAGGACGATCCAGTCTGGCCAGTCGGTTGGCGGATGCGCGGTCAGAAAATCATCGGGGCGGGGGCGGATGGTGCCGCCTTGATAGAAGGTGAGGCTGGGTTCGGTGAATCCGGTCATGATGACGTTGTCGCGGCCGGTGGCGCCGACGTCACGAAGCTTGCGGCCGACCGTTTCGGGAATTCGCAGGAAGGTTGCCTGGGGAAAATAGAGGCCGAAGAGGATGGCGATTGCCAGGAGCATTCCAAAGCCCATCAACGTCGCCGCCGCCGCGATGCGCCGCCAATACCACAAGACCGGGACCGCAATCGCATAAATGATGCCGACCGAAGTGAACACCACCGCTGCCGTCGTGGGGATTTCAAAGTATCGCCGCGGTGCCCACGGGAGGATCGCCAGCGCCAGCGTAACCAATCCCCAAACGACGGCGGCGATCTTCATCGGCCGCGGCACTATTCCGCGGCGAATCCAGACCAGCAGCACACCGGAAGTCAAAAACGCCAGGGAGCTGAAACTGGGGAGCATGTAATGGGGTAGCTTGGTGATCATCAGCTCGACGAAGATCCAATTGCCGAGAATCGTCGCGAGGGCGAAGCGAATTTGTGGCTGCTTGCGCCGCTTCCAGGCGTAAATCAGGGCGGCCGGCAGCAGGAGACTCCAGGGGAAATAGGTCAGCCAGATGGTGAGGGGATAATATCCGGGATAGACCCACTGGCTGTCCTGATCGCTGGTCAGATGCCGCAGCGGTTCGCCGAGCATGGCCCGCAGTGCGCCCGGCTCGCGGAGATAGAGCATGATCAGCCACGGGGCGACGACGCACACGACGATCACGAGGCCGATGAGCGGGCGGAGGCTTCTCCACCAGCGAATGGCCGATTTCCATGCTGCCCATGATTTAAAGTTTCGCCCCACGTCAAAGGCCGCCAGCACGATGAGCGTTGCCAGCAGGACGACGAGTGGGAACGGCCCCTTGGTCAATATCGCTCCGGCCACCGCGAACCAGAGCACGAAGCAGGTCCGTGGGTCTTCCTCCGCAGACCATTTCAGGGTTTTGTAAATGCGAAAGAGGGCCAGTTGCGCGGCGGTGAGAAAGAACAACATAACGCTGTCGGTTAAGCACATCTTGGCCGCGGCAATGACGATTGCACTGCTCGCGAATATCAGGGCTGTCAATGCGGCACGCGCCGTCCCGGCCTCGCGTTTGAGGGCGGCGGCCAGAAGCGCAATCGTGCCCAGCATCGCCAGGGCGGAGGGGAGACGCGCTGCAAGGGGCGTGGACCCCAGGAGCTTCATGGTCGCGGCCTGGCACCAGTAAATAAAAATGGGCTTGGCGTATCGAGGCGAATCCAGAAATCGTGGAACCACCCAATTCCCGCTCTCGGCCATTTGCTTCGATGTCTGCGCATACCAGGCTTCATCGCGGTCCCACAGGCTCACACGGCCGGCGCCGATGAAATATAAAATCGCAGCGGCGACGAGGACCGTTGGCGCACCGAGCACCACCATTGTCTTGCGACGTTGCTGTATCTGGTTGGCGATCATTGATCTGCCGGTGTGTCGCGGGGGACTGGGACTGCCAGGGCGGCCAACTGGTCGGCGCGGCGCTTGCGATAGACCAGCACGAGATTCCGGCTATAGGGAATGATGTTGACGATGTATCCCAGAATTCCCACCGGGTCGCGCCGGTGCAGGAAATAAATGAGCAGGATGATTGTGCCGAGGATCGACTGCCACCAGAAAATGATCGGGACGCGAGATTCGCCGTGCCTTTCGCTGTGGAGCCATTGGATCAGGAACCGCGTGAAAAAGCAGGCGTTTCCGCACAGGCCGAAACCGAGCCAGAACCATTTGCCGGGCTCGTCCGGCAGGCTCCAGAGTGAGAGCAGACTGTATGCGAGCAGAAGCTCGGTCATGATGGAGTGCGATTCTAGCGGAGGTAGGCCTTGATCGCCTCACTCACGGCCTTCACTTCATCCTCGCGCAGCGATGGGAACATGGGCAGGCTGAGAATCCGGCGGGTGTAATCCTCGGTTTTGGGGAGGGGCGGCTGAGCGCCGTAGAGATCGGTAATGGCCGGTTGAAGGTGATTGGGCACGGGATAATGCACGCCGGTTTCGATGCCCTTTTCCTTGAGATGGCGCGAGAGGCCTTCGCGGACGTCGTGGCTGGCGAGACGGATCACGAACATGTGATAGACGGACTCTCCTTCGCGATCTTCGGGTGGGAGGGTGAGGCCTTTGAGGCCGGCCAGCTCGCGGCGGTACCAGTCGGCAGCGCGGCGGCGGCCGGCGTTGAGCTCGTCGAGAACCTTGAGCTGCTCGCGGCCGATGGCGGCCTGGATTTCGTTGAAGCGGAGGTTGAAGCCGACTTTCTCGTGGAGGTATTTGTCCTTGCGGCCGTGATTGCGCAGCATGGTTACTTTGCGGGCGATTTCATCATCGCCCGTGGCGATCGCGCCGCCATCGCCGTAGACGGTGAGGTTTTTGGAAGGGTAGAAACTGAAGGCGGCGTGTTCGGTGAAACTGCCGAGGCGCTTGCCGCGCCATTTGGCGCCGTGGGATTGAGCGCAGTCCTCGATGACCCAGAGGCCGTTTCCCTTCGCGAGCTTGATGATGGCGTCGAGGTTGGCGGGGCGGCCGTAGAGGTGGACGGGGAGGATGCCGACGGTGCGCTTGGTGATCTTCTTTCGCGCATCGGCCGGGTCGATGGTGTAGGTATCGTCGATATCGCAGAAAACAGGGCGCCCACCCGCATGGATCATTGGCTCGATGCTGGGGAAGGCGGTCAGGGAGGGGACGAGAATCTCATCGCCGGGTTTCAGGCCTTGGGCCAGATGGAGGAGATGCACGGCGGCGGTCCAGGAGGAGGAGAGCACGACATGCTTCACGCCGAAATAGTCGGCCAGCTCCTTCTCAAACGCCTTGCACTCGGGGCCGAGGATGAAATTGCCGCCCTTGACGACTTCGAGGATCCGCCGGTCGATGAGTTCACTGTGGTGGACGCGCGAGAGGGGGATCTTTGGCATAAGGGAAGCTCTATCCTTTATAAACGGGATGGATCAAGGATAGTTGCCGTGAAAATTTTGGGCAAGTGGGGGTGGAAAACCTTAGTTTGCGTTGAGCCGCTGGCGAATGTAATCCGCCCTGGCCGCTCTGCGCAGGTCCCCCTCTAACTTCTTGCCCTGGATTTTTTGAAGATGGGCCGGCTGGGTGAGGAGGAAGAGCTCGTTCAATGTGCGGAGATCGATGTCCTTCACGCGGCCCAGATTCACGCCCATGCGCAGATGGCTTAGTAAGAACAGTGTTTCCTCACTGGCCAACAGGCGGGCGGATCGCAAAATCCCCAAGGCGCGGCAGACCTTGTCATCGAGGGCCACCGTGCGGTCGTTGAGCAGTGTTCGCCGCGCGTGATGCTCGTAATCGATAATTTTGGGGATCACCTGGTGCTTGAAATCACTGATGATTTCTTCTTCGCTCTTGCCCAGTGTCGTTTGATTGCTGATTTGATAGAAATCGCCGGTCGCTTCCGTTCCCTCTCCATACAGGCCGCGGACGGCCAGGCGCATGTCCTTGGCGGCGCGGAAAACTTTTTCGATCTCGCCGGTTAATTTCAGAGCGGGCAGATGCAGCATTACCGAAACTCGAATGCCGGTTCCCACATTGGTTGGACAGGCCGTCAAATAGCCGAAGCGAGGATGGAAGGCCCAATCCAGCTTTGCCTCAAGTCGATCGTCAATCTGATTGATCTGCTCCCACGCCTCTTCCAGTTGCAATCCGCTCCGCAGCACCTGAATCCGCAGATGGTCCTCCTCATTGACCATGATGCTCACGGTTTCATCTTCGCCAATCGCCACGCCTCGCGCCCCCTCGGCGGCCGCGTGGGGCTTGCTGATCAGATGCCGCTCGACCAGCAATGTCCGATCGATCTCGGGTGCGCTATCCAGATCGACATATAAGGTCTGCGGCGCGATCTGTGCCGACAGGATCGTGTCGCGGATCCTGATTTCCAGGTGCTGCCGCTGATGCCGGGTGGCCCGGCTCAGAAATGGCGAAGCGGCGATATTCCGCGCCAGGCGGATGCGCGATGAGATAACGATTTCGCTCATCGGCCCGCTGCCGCGAAGCCACTCTCCCGCATGATTCGTCAAGTCGCTCAGTTTCATTGACACTGGAGTCTATCCTTCTTCGGCTAGTCTGATCTGATCCCTGATCTTCGCCGCTTTCTCGTAGTCCTCCGTCTCGACCGCCCGCTGCAATTCCTTCCGCAGCCGCCCCACATCGACCATCTTCTTCTTTGGCCTTGCCGCCGCGCCGGCCGCGCCGCCACGGGCGGGCACCTTTCCGGTGTGGTGCGTGGCCCCCTCGTGCGCCCGCTGCAACAGGGGTGAGAGATCCTTTTCGAAGACGTCGTAGTCCTTCTCACATCCAAAGAGGCCATGCTGGCGGAATTCGGCCCAGGTGATCTTGCACTGATCGCAGGTGGTCCCCATTTCCTTCTGGAGGCCGGCGTGGGCCATGACAAAATTGGTCAGCAGCTCGTTGATGGGAGTGTGCCCTTTGACGGCCGCCTGCGGCAGGCCCTCGCTTTGGGCGGCGCACTGCTCGCACAGATGCTTCTCGATCTTCTTGCCGTTGCGAATCTCGGTGAGATGGACCGTCGCCTGCTTGTTACAGTTATCGCATTTCAATTCGGATGATCTCCAAAGAAGACGTTGCCCTCACAATCAATGGTATTTCCGCTGTTGGGGAGCGTCAATGAAGAAGTGCAAATCGCCAAGGCGCACCTGTCGGCGTTTATGGCCTGAAAACCGCTGAATTCTCGCAAGTCTCCCACACTTCCACCGATTCCAACTTCACTCCCATCGGCAAATCCAGGGTCTGGGCAATATGCATGGCCACATTCTCGGCCGAAGGATTCATCGATTTGAAGGCCGGCAATTCGTTGAGGTGGCGGTTGTGCATTGGATCGATGACCTTTCCAAGGCGCCGCTCGAGCTCATGGAAGTCCATTACCACGCCCATCCCATCGAGCCTGGCGGCGGAGACGGTGACCTTCACCTTCCAGTTGTGGCCGTGGAGGGGTTCCAGAGAGCGGTCATAGAGTCGAAGCTGGTGTGCGGCGGCGAAGGTGCGGGTGGTGGTGATCGCGAACGCCATGCACCCCATCATACTCCATGCTTTCCCGCATTCCTGCCGACGCTACAATCATCCGCCAATGCCGCGCTATTTCCCCAATCTCGAGGAATTCCACTCCATCGCCAAAGAGGCCGATCTGATCCCGGTGTATCGCCAGCTCCTGGCCGACCATTTGACTCCGGTTACGGCGTTTGAGCTATTGGGGCGACAGGAGCATGCGCTGTTGCTGGAGAGCGTGGTGGGGAATGAAAAGATCGGCCGCTACAGCTTTATCGCCTCGGCGCCGAAGCTGACTTATCACGTTAAAGATGGCCGCGCTTCCATCCGGCATTACAGCAACGCAAAGACACCTCCCAGCGAATTCCAAACGAAGGATCCTCTGGCCGACCTCGCCAAACTGTTGCCCCAGCGGCGTTACTACAAACATAAAAACCTCCCCGCCTTCACCGGCGGACTTGTCGGCTACGCGGGGTACGACACCATTCGCTATTACGAAGGTGAGATGCTCCCGCATCCGCCCAATGATGATCGCAACCTCCCGGACCTGCTCCTGGGCCTCTATGACACGCTGGTGATCTTCGATCAGGTTGATAAAACCATCAAAGTTGTTGCCAACGCGGATCTGACACAGGGAGATTCGCAAGGGGCGTATCGGGACGCCTGCGGGCGCATCGATTCGCTCGTTTCCCTTCTCCAGCAGCCGCCGCGCTCCAAGCTGGGCGAAATTGATCCGCAGGGAGCAAGCAAGCTTCAATTCACCAGCAACTTCACCCCGAAGCAATTCGAGGATGCCGTCCGCAAGGGGCAGGAATACATCAAAGCCGGCGACATTTTTCAATTTGTCCCCAGCCAGCGACTGCGGGTTCAATCAGCATCCGATCCGTTCGATGTATACCGCGCTCTGCGGATCATCAACCCGTCGCCGTTCATGTTTTATCTGAAGACGCCGGCCTGCACGTTGATCGGTGCCAGTCCAGAGATTCTCTGTCGGGTGATGGATGGGCAGGTTACCAGCAGGCCGCTGGCCGGAACGCGGCGGCGGGGAGCGACGGAGGCGGAGGACAAAAGGCTGGAGCAGGAATTATTGAACGATCCCAAGGAACGGGCTGAGCACATCATGCTCGTCGATTTGCATCGCAACGATGTCGGGAGGGTGGCGAAAATCGGCTCGGTCATCGTCAGCGATATCATGACCGTCGAGCGCTACAGCCACGTCATGCACATCACCACCAACGTCACCGGCCAACTCGCCGACGGTTACACTTCTTTTGATGCCCTGCGCGTTTCGCTTCCTGTCGGCACGGTCAGCGGAGCACCCAAGATTCGCGCCATGCAGATCATCGATGAACTGGAACCGACGCGGCGCGGTCCTTACGGCGGCGCTGTTGGGTACGTCGATTTCGCCGGCAACATGGATATGTGTATTGCGCTGCGAACGATCGTGTGGAAGAACGGGATCTATGATGTTCAGGCCGGCGCGGGGGTGGTGGCTGATTCGGTGCCGTCGAGTGAGTTTGAGGAGACAATGACCAAGGCGACGGCGCTGCTCAGGGCTGTTGAACTCGCCCAGGCTGGCTTCTAACAATGCCGCCACCTACTCAAAAGAGCCGTGCCAACCGCAAAGCCATCCTTCCCCGCGATGCGATGCGCCAAAAGCTTGCGGCCGCATGCCGGACCATGCTTGACGAGGTTGCGCCGAAGAAACTTTCTCCAAGTCTTACCTCCGGCCTCTCCCCCCGCATGCGTGACACGCTTCAACTGCTCCTCGGTGGCGATAGCGAAAAGGAAGTCGCCGCGAAACTGGGACTGAGCCAGCACACGGTCCATATCCACGTTAAAAACCTGTACAAGCGTTTGAGCGTGTGCAGTAGAGCAGAATTGATGGCGAAGTGTCTGGGAAGGTAACTAGCGAGACGGCGGCTGAAGCCGCCCCTACAGAATAATCTGATGCAACTTTTGGGCTCCAAATTCATTCAAAGGGGGGCGGCCAGAGAGCTTCCTTTGGCCGCCGCACTCCGGGAAGATTCGTTTGTTAGGTCCCCGTCCCGTCCCTCGTCTTCATTTCAGTTTGGAGCGCTTTTGGACGATGCTGTCGAGCATTTGGTACGCCAGGCACAGCAGGGTGATGCCCGTGCGTTTTCAGCATTGATCGCCCGTTATGAGCGCTCGGTGCTGGCCGTTGCCTATTCGGCCGCCGGCGATGGAGATCGCGCGGCCGACGCCGCTCAGGAGGCATTCCTGCGAGCCTGGCGAAAGCTGGAGACGCTGAAAGAGCCGCAGTGCTTTGGCAACTGGCTGCTGGGCATCGCCCGCAACGTCGCCCTGGATGCCGGCCGAAAGTTGCGGCGTCAGGCGACGGAGCCGCTGGTCGATCAGACTGTGGCAACGTCGGCCGATCCGCTTCAGCAGATGGATCAGCGCGAGCAGAGCGACCGCATCGCCGCCGCGATCCAGCAGCTCGATGAGGTTTCCCGTTCGGCCGTCGTGCTGCGGTATTACGAGAATCTGAGCAGCCGCGAGATTGGGCAGTTGATTGGTCTTTCTCCCGCCGCGGTGGATATGAGACTTATGCGTGCGCGACAGCAACTTCGGCAGTTTCTCGGTGATGATCAGCCGCCGACGGACGACAATAAAACGGGAAGCGTCGGAGTGAGGATGTTATGAACGAGCCCGACAACAAGATCGACAATCTCATCAGCCGCCACCTGGCCGGCCAGCTCGATCGGCACGTGGGCCGCTCGCAGAAGGCTTTCCTGCGGGAGGTCAGTGAGCCGCGTCCCCGCCACATTCCCCGCTATTGGGCGGCCGCAGCTATTCTGCTGTTGACGGCTTCTCTGGCCGGTGCACTGGCGGTTTACAATCTCTTCAATCGACCCGCGCCTTATCACCGGGTAGAGAGGGAAATACCCGTCGAATCTCCGCCGCTCATGCCGGTGGCTCAGACTGTCGATTGGCGTACGTTGGATGATGGCACGGTGATGCTCAACGGCGATGTTCCCATCCGCCGCCTGCGCCGGCAGATCGTCGAGCACGTCAAGTGGTATGACCCGGAGCGGAGAACCACCATCGAGCTTCGTATGCCGCAGGAGCAGATCATGCTCATCGGAAATTGGTAAGTCGGCAGTCGCCGCGGCGACGCCGACATCGAAATATCATCTCCCCTTGGGAGAACCTGCAAGTCCGGCCGAGCCGGACATTCAAAGAGGTGCCTCATGATTCGCTGCTATCTCTGCCTGACAGCTCTTGTGCTCTTTGCCGCATTCGCTTTTGCCCAGGCCCAGGCCCCGGCTCCAGAACCACAACCAGCGCCGGCGGGCCAGCCTGCCGCCGAGCCTGCGGCACCACCTACTCCGAAGGCCAACCGAGGTCGTCGCGTCAACGCGGACGCCGATCCCCGGCAAATCGAGGTCGAACGTGCCGTCGAAGCGGAACTGATGCTGACGAAAACCGCCTTCAATCCCTACAGGCAAAAAACCGAAAAGGCCTCGTACATTGGCATCGCCACATCGCCCATTCCGACCGTTCTTCGCGATCAGCTCAAGCTCGAGAAGGGAAGTGGTCTGGTGGTCGATCGCGTTGACCCAGAGAGCCCGGCCGAAGCGGCGGGCATAAAGCCGTCGGACGTGATTCAGAAGCTCGACGATCAGGTTCTCATCAACCCACATCAGTTCGGCGTCCTGGTCCGCACCCTGAAGGCCGATGTGGAAGTGAAGCTGTCCATTATCCGCGAGGCCAAACCTCAGACCATCAATGTCAAGCCTGTCGAGAAGGAGCTTGCCGTCCTCGATGAAGCCGCCGCTTATGGCCCGGCCGGGGTGTGGCGCGATGCCCAAGGCTTTACTGGCGGCGCCGACGCTGCCAAACGTTACGGCGGAGGTGGTGGGCAATACACCATCACCAAACCAAACAAAAATGGCGGCGGCGGCGAATTTTTCACGTTCACCGACCGCGCCCAAGTGGTCACCGACAATGGCGAAATGGTTACCACCACCACCGTCGGCCCCAATGGCGAGCGCCGGGTGCATGCTATTGATAAGGCCACGGGCAAAATCATCTTCGATGGCGCGATCGACACGGAGGAGCAGAAGCTGGCGCTGCCGAAGGAAGTTGCCGATCAGGTGAAAACCACCGATGAGATGAAAGTGGCCAAGGGCCCGATTCGGATTGCGACTCCCCGCGGGTTCACCGGTGGCAAGGGCAACGTGCTGAATCTGCGCATGGGCAACAATCTCCCCAAGCCCAAGACCGTCAGCGGGAGCGATGATGATTTCACCTGGGAATTCACCACCAAGACGGACGAAAACGGCAAAGCCGAGTTGGACCTGCTGCTGCTGGATAAGAATGGCAAGATTCTTTTCCAGGGCCCGTTTAGCCGCAGCCGCGATATCCCGACGCTGCCCCAGCCGGTCGGCGAGCGCCTGAGCAGCTCACCGTGGGATCTCATGATCGAAGACCTCAAAGGCGGCGGTGGCGCTGTTGGTTTTGGCGGTGCTGGCGGCGCGGTCAATTTCCGCGTTGGCCCCGCGGCCGGTGGCGCTCCTGTCCCGCCCGCCCCCGCGGTTGCCCCCGCGGCCAAATGACCGCTGTACGAGATGAATTGATGCCGCAATCACGCCCCTCTCCTTGGAACTCTGGGAGAGGGGTTCTTTATCGGCAATGCGTTGCTGGATATTGGGTCTATGCAGCCTCTTCCGCCCGCTTTTGCGAGGCTTTTGGGCCCAAATCCCTTGTTCCCCGCCTGAGCTACTGCTACCATCCCCTCTTCAATCGCTCCTGGCACGAGCCGCCTCTACAGGGAATTGATGAAGCTCGTAGTAACCATTCCTGCGCTAAACGAAGAGAAAACCATCGCGCAGGTCGTCCGCGGCGTGCCACGCGACATCCCCGGGATCGATGAGGTCGAGGTCATCGTCGTGAACGATGGCTCATCCGACAACACCCCGATCGAAGCGGCCGACGCAGGGGCGATTGTGATCAATCTTCCCGGCGGCGGGGGGCTGGGCGTGGTCTTTCGCACTGGCTTTGAGCACGCAATGCGGCGCGGGGCGGATTTCATCGTGAATATCGATGGCGATGGCCAGTTTAATCCGGCCGATATCGCCAAGCTGATTCGACCGCTTTTGGACGATCAGGCGGACTTTGTCACGTGTTCCCGATTCGCCGATCCGGCGCTTCGACCGCAAATGCCGATGGTCAAATATCTCGGGAATCTCGCGGTGACCCGGATGATCAACTGGGTCTGCGGCGGCACCTCTTTCACCGATGTCTCCTGCGGCTTTCGCGGCTTTAATCGCGAGGCGGCCTATCGGCTGACGCTTTTCGGGCGATTTACATACACGCAGGAAACGTTCATCGATCTGTTCGCCAAGGGGGTGCGAATTATTGAAGTGCCATTGAAGGTTCGGGGCGTGCGCGAACATGGCAAGAGTCGAATCGCACGGAGCATCTTTAAGTACGCGAGCAATAGTTTTCCGATCATTCTTCGCGCGATGCGGGATATTCAGCCACTCAAGTTTTTTGGCGGCATTGCCATGTTCCTGGCGCTCATCGGTGTATTGAGCGGTGGCTTCATGGCCGGGTGGTATCTGTGGCACCGTAAGACTGGGCCGTTTACGTCGCTGATCCCCATTTCGGGAATATTTTTGACTTTGGGCTTCCTGCTGGGCGTGCTGGCATTGCTGGCCGACATGCTGGGCCGCCATCGGAGGATCAGCGAAGAGCTGCTCTATCTGGCGCGGAAAAGGACGTACCAAACGCCGCGGCTTCCGCGGTTGGTGGTGACGACTCCAGAAGTCGATACAGAGCCCATTCGCGCTATCGCCCAGCAGTGGGATTTGGAAGGGGAAACCGAAGCCACGGCCACCCGCGCGGCTGCCAACCGTTAGACATTCGACGTCTGAATCATGGCAGAAGCGGCTTCAGCGGCCGCCAGTACATCTTCCACACGCACCTCCGCCACGCACATCGGCGCAGTACACTTCACCCTCGGCTTCGTCGCCTCGAAGGGATACATCAAGCACGGCGAGCAGGCTTTGTTCGGCCGCACCACCAGGTGCCGGTAGCCGAATGGACAGACGCGATCAGGGTCGGCTGGCGCGAAGATTGTCACCGGCGCTGTCCCCACCGCGGCCGACAGATGGCCCAGGCCGGAATCGGAGCCGACGTAAAGACGGCACTTTTCCAGAATCGCGGCGGCATCGGCAAGTGCGCCGCAGAGCCGGATGACGCGCAGCTGTCCGCCCAGGTGTTTTTCGATCTCCTCGGCGACGCCCAATTCATCCGGCCCCTCCAGCACGACAACGTCGGTGGCAAATCGCTCTCTGAGCATCGGGATTAACTTTGCATATGAGGAAGGCGGCCACCTTTTCGCCTCGGCCAGCACGGTTCGGGCGCTGCCGGGGTGGACAGCGATTGGACGCTGTTCTGGAACAATCCCCACCGACTGCATCATGGCTGTCGCCCTCTGGCGGTCGGCGTCGGTCAAGATAAATCGGGGTGGCTCTGTCTCATCCACCTCGATCCCCAACGGCCGCAGCAAGGCGAGATTCTGGACTACATCGTGAATTCCTCGTCGTGCCTCCACCTTCTGGCCCACGCAACAGCGCATCGTCCGCAAGTTTCCCACTGGATACGAATGGAGGATTTTTTGCTCGGCGCCGCTTGCCAGCGCCAGCATGGAGTATTGCCATCGATTGGATGGGAAGGGGGCGATGAATAAATGCGGCCGAAGCGCACGCACGCGCCACATGTTGCGAAAGATTTCGCCCGATGAGCGTCCGAGCGGGCGAACCTGCCCCACT
This sequence comes from Tepidisphaeraceae bacterium, assembly GCA_041482675.1. GTDB lineage: Bacteria > Planctomycetota > Phycisphaerae > Tepidisphaerales > Tepidisphaeraceae > JBGPEF01. The sequence goes on from JBGPEF010000081.1 coordinate 12,459, forward strand.
TCACTCATCCGCTCGAACACCTGGCCCATTGCTTGCGTTCGAGCCATGATGAGGATTCGCGCATCGCCCCAGGCCCGTTTTAGTTGCCGCACCATCGGCGCGGCCATCAGCGCATTGCCGATGCCCGCCACCATCGGAATCACCACCAGCGGATTCTTGGGCCTGGAAATGGGGGACATGCCGTTTTAGACTTTACACCAATAGGTCAAATCCCTCCCCAGCAACTCACTCACCTGCTCCACATCCTGCCTGAACCTGAGGGCCAATTTTGACCGCAATTCGGGGTCAATCTTCGGCGCGCGTTTGATTGTCTTTGTCAGATAGGGCATTGCATCGGCCAACTTCCGCTGCACACCGGCCGGAACGAGCTTGTGCATGGCGCTGCGGAGTTTTGGCCTTTTGGCGAAGAACGAGTTCACCCCCGGCGCGACCGGCTTCACCGGATTCACCACGTGAAAATCCGCCTCGAACTCGACATCCAAACCCAGAAACTGGAGCGTGTCCCGATAGACCTGCCCAGTGTTCAATATAAAATCGTCAAACACGATCACTTTCACCCGCTCGCGGCCCAGCGCCTCATAAAACCGCTTGATCTGCGGCGTATACGTAAACACCTCGGTATATTGAAGCGCATCCGGCGACGTGCATTCCGGCCGGATCTTGTTGCCCGACCGCCGAGCCTCCTCGGCCTCAATCGCCTCCGCAAAATCCTCCAGATGCTCGTTGCAGCTCCAGAGAAGTTGCCCATGCAGCGAATAAGCGGCATCCATTGGATTGCGAATCATCAAAATTGCCTGCGCCAGCCCATCCCACCGGGCGATCAGCTTCGCGGCCACGTTCGAGAGCATGTACCAGGTGGATGACTCGCCGATTCGCCGCTTTCCAGTTCCATTGCGGAACAGAGCCAGATACTTCTCCTCGGTATCGGTCCGCCGCACCGTATGCACGCGGAGGTCCGGATTGAAAAAACCCGGTTCCTTCATCTCCTCGGACATGTACACTTCCGGATGCTGCCCCAGATAATCATGCATCGAGCTGGTGCCGCACTTGGGCGCTCCGGCGATAAAAAAATTCGGCCTGGGTGTTGCGTTATCCATGTTCCGTCGCACCAGTAGGGGCGAGGGATGCCTCGCCATCGTTTCGCATTATCATCGCGCCAATTCCCGCCACCAACAAATCCATGCCCACTTGCATGCCTCGAAACATAATCGCCAAAATGGCCACCGCCGCCCCCATCATCGGCTTGAGCGCCAGCAGGTAGACCGCCTCGTGCACCCCCAGCCCTGCCGGCGCAAACACGGCGATAAACCCCATCACGGAAGCCAGCGACGCTGCCCCAACCGTCTGCGGGATCGTGTCGAGCCCGATCAGGGCGAGCGACCTGGCCGCCAACCAAAGCGACATCGACACAAAACAAATCCGAATCACCCCCACGCCCACCGCCGCCCAAAATGGCCCCTGTCTCACGCCGCTCGGCAGCTCCTCCCGCTTCAATATTCTCAAGCCGACGTTGCAGATCGCCAGAAAAATCGGTGGATAGAGGCACACCGCGGCCATCCCCGCCAGCATCACTCCGAAAATCCCCGCCGAGGGCAATCTCTCCCGCAACGCCGGGGAAAAGAACACGGGGATGCTTCCCACCATCCCAATCAATATCATAATTGCAGTAGATAA
>JBGPEF010000082.1:0-14025 GCA_041482675.1 Tepidisphaeraceae bacterium
ACGGGACCAGCGTTCGAGGGTCTGCCGATCTTCGGCGGTCAAGGCAATCTTCTGAGCGATTCGCACGGTCGTATCCTCCTGTCGGAGGACAAGACACGCCAATCGTCTATAAGATAGATTAATTATGATGCACTACACTAGCACGGCCACCCGGCCTCAACAACGGCGAATTCTTGGCCCAACAGCAGGAAAGCCGGAATTCCTTATGGAATTGCCAGACCCATTGCCCCTTCCCCGCCTCCCCCCAATAATCCTCTCTGAACACCATGAGAATCCTCCCCCTCATCCTGCTCCTCATCCTCGCCATCCCCTCCCTCGCCGCCGAATCCCCAAAAACCGGAATCACCCTCCTCGGCCACATCGACTACAAACCCTGCTCCGAATCCTCCGGCGTCGTCGCCTCCCGAAAGCATCCCGGCGTCTATTGGACCCACTGCGACTCCGGCAACGATCCCTCCATCTACGCCATCACCCGCGAAGGCAAATTCCTGGCCGAATATCAGCTCAACGTCAAGAACAACGACTGGGAAGACATCGCCATCGATGATGATGGCCATCTGTTCATCGGCGACATCGGCAACAACGGCGGCAAGCACAAAGAGATCCACGTCCACCACGTCGATGAGCCCGACCCCGCCACCATCCCCGCCGGCGGCATCGCCAAACTCAAAGTCGATAAGACCTGGAAAATCTCCTACCCCGACTCCCCCTTCGACGCGGAAAGCCTCTTCATTTTCAAGGACCACGGCTACATCATCTCCAAGCTGTTCACCGGCCTCCCGGCCACCATCTACTCCTTTCCACTTCACCAAAAGAAGGATGTCACTCTCGAGCGCGTCACCTCGATTGCCATCCATTCCCCCGCCACCGCGGCCGACATCTCTGCCGATGGCAAACGCCTCGCCGTCCTCAGCCTCGGCGGCCTGAGCATCTTTCAAATCGACGGCGACCCGGCCAACGCCGGCAAGGTCGATCCCGTCTCGATGCGCTTCATCCATCCCAGCGCTGAAGGCTGCTGCTTCGCCCCCGATGGAGTCATCGTGACCGCCGAAAGCCGCGAAGTCTGGCTTTTCGTCCCTCCGGGGACCGCCGCTTTCCAGCCACAAAAGCAACCCGAAGCCGCGCCCGCGCCTCCTCGCGACGCCGCCCAACCCCCCGCCGCCCGCGCCCCCACCACTCCACAATTCACCATGCACGCTTTGGCCAAACCCCCCACCATCGACGCCAATCTCGACGACTGGGACCTCAAATCCAACGAGCTAACCGTCAAAGCCGCCCACCATCACGAGGACAATGACAAATCCGCCCGCGCCTGGGCCGCTTGGACCGACAAGGGAATCTACCTCGCCGCCATCATCCCCGCCGACGGCCTGAATCCGCTCGAAAAAATCTGGTATTCCGGCGACGCCGTCGAGGTCTTTATCGGACAGGAATCTCCCAACCGCTCCACGGAATGGACCGACTCCGACGACCGCTGCTATCTCGGCTTCGCCAAAGCCGCCGACGGCACCTTGGGTGATTTTCAAATCCACTGGCCGCGCCACGACGATGACAAAGGCCCCGCCGACGCCAAAGCCGCCGGCGCATTGAACAAGGATGGCACCTACCAGCTCGAGCTCTTCCTCCCCGCCTCGACCCTCTCAAAAGAAAATCTCCAGCCCGGCTCACAGGTTCGCTTCAACATCTCCATCCTCAGCAAAAGACCCCGCCGCAACTGGTACGTCGGCCGCTCCAACTTCGACGGCTGCTGGGTCACACCCCTGAATTGGGCAGTTGTAACTTTGGAAAAATAATCGGGGGCAAACAGCGAAGTTGGGGGATTTTTCAGCGCGATTTCCGAAAAGCGCCGCACAGGCCTTTTTTGCCATAACTCCAGCCCCCACAAGGCCCCACCGCATATTTGGCGTCGACCCGTCTGAATTGGACACTCCCGTACCTCCATCAATGTGGAGCACAAATAAACCACAAGCGCACACACGGCTTTCTGCTTCCCAACGTCCCGCGCAAGGGGCGCCCCGACCCGGGGGCGCCCTTTTTTTTGTCTCTGCTTTTCCCTACATATTATCCCACCCCAATATTAATCCAAATGCCCGCCGTGGCCGAAGATCATCGGAAGGGTGTCGTTTTCGCTGCCCTTTCGCCGACTTTTGCAACGAGGCTGATTATGGGACGGCTCGCCAACCGCAATCACCACCGATGGGCTTTCACCCTCATCGAGATACTGATCGTCGTCGTGATCCTGGGAATCCTGGGCGCGCTGGTCTACCCGCAGTTCGCCAACGCCCGCAGCGAGGCCGCCGACAAGGCCGCCCGCACTCAGCTCCAGGCACTCCGCTCGCAGATCGAAATGTACAAGGTCCAGCACGGCGGCGCACTCCCCGACCTCATCACCAACTGGAACCCCCTCACCACCGCCACCACCTACAACACCAAGACCGTCGGCCCCTACCTCCCCCGAGCCCCCAAGAACGGCTTCAACAACCTCAGCTCCGTGGTCGATGGCGATGGCACCGGCCCGGCCGCCAGCAGCGCGGGCTTCGTCTATGACTACGCCGCCGGCTCCGGCACCGGCAGAATCTGGGCCACCACCGCCGACGGCACGGGCATTTTCCAGCAATAGAAATGCAATACAGAGCGATCTTCCTCGAAGCGGCTCATTAATCACGGATTCCGGCAGATACTCCAATGGACTTGAGACTGTCGGCTGTCATCGGAACACTGTCCAGGTACCCGTCCCTTGTCCACTTGCGCCATCGCCAAAGCGTCCGCATCGCTTGAATGCCATCTCTCCACCGGATTTTTTTACCCGCGCTAGTACCGCGCGGGAAATAAGAAATTGGCACCTCATGTATGGCGATCCCCAAACGACAAAGCTTTGCCGTGACTTCCGGGCAGAACTCAAATCGCTCGCACTCCAAGCGCATCGCGCTCAGGAGCGCTGTTGACATCGCCTTGTAGCAAGTCGCCTCATCGGTCAGCTTCGCGCCATAGATAAAACGCACAAGCCAATTCAACACGCTCACGCCAAGCCGAAAGAACATACCTCCACTGCGGTTCCCACCGGTCAGATACCGCGAACCAAACACAACCTGCGACTCGCCTGAAAGCAGCGGCGTTACTACGTCCGCATAGTCCTGTGGATCGTATTCAAGATCGGCGTCCTGAATGATCGTGAATCTCCCTGTCGCGTGCGCCAGCGCCGTTCGGATGGCGCGGCCTTTGCCGAAATTGGCCGGATGCGTGAGAACGAGCACATTTGGTTGTGCGCTGAATTCGCGCAGCACAATATCAGTGCCATCCGTCGAAGCATCGTTGACGATAATCACCTGTTTCTCATACGGCGCGGCCAGAACACGTTCAACCGATTCTCGAATCGTGGCCGCTTCGTTGTATACGGGAATGATAACCGTCAGAAGTGGCGACGAGTCGCGCGCCTCAGCATAGCCTGCCGTTCCGGTGCTAAGCAATCTTTCAAAGGTAGTCGCAGTCATGGTGGCCCCTTCTGGTGCGCATTGCCGCTGCCAAACTCATTCTCTAGTGCAGGAAGGCCAAGTTTGACGCGGACGCTGTTCGCCTGTTCAGTCGTAATGTGATAGATATAGATAGAGTAACCGGCCATTGCAGTCGGCGCGAACTCCCGGAAATAGTCGTATGCATGATCCGTTCGATGCAGGTGATTGACAGAAACGGCATACCAGCCATTCTTCGGGCCTAGCTGAACCGGGCCATACTTTTTCGCATCAAGCGCTGTTGGACCAATTGGCGGTGTGAGGTACTCAATCCCGGCCAATGTCGGGTCGATGAGAGGTAGATCGTACACAAGCTGCAATTGCTTCGCTTGGGGATGCTGGTCCAACCAGCGCTTCAGATTCAGCAAATCCTGGCCCCAATCGGTATTGCTATTACCCAAGTGCCAGTGTCCATTTTTCGGCCCGCCTACCAGTTCGTTGAAGTATGACAAGCTATGGGGGAAAATGGATAGGCTGCTGGCAGTAGCCCACGTCATTGCAACTAGTACGGCAACGGCAATCCATCTGTGGCCTAACTGAAACGACCGCGCGATTTTGCTCATCCAGATGAACAGGAACGGGAAGGCGGGCAGGACATAGCGAAGATGGTGATTGAAACCCGTCTGTGAGCTGACGAGCACTAATACAGCGATGGCAGGCGCAAGTAGCATCAATTCGTCCTGCCAAGATACGAGGTACAGGCGGCGACAGAAAACTGTAGCACCAATTGCCAACACTCCGAGTAGCCACGTTCCGACCGGTTCTTTGATCAGCATTGCATAGACGTAGTACCACCACCAACCCCCCTGTCGCCATTCGCCCCGCAAATAAGACAGCATCTTCGATTCAAAATCGCGTTTCTGCACATCAATGCCACTGACATAATTCTCAGGTAATGGAACGGGTATCCAGCCAGCAACGGTTCCTGCGAAACGATTCCCGGTGATTTCGTCTTTGTCTTTCACACCTGAAAAGGATGCTGACACAAATTTGTATTCCCTAAGCCTCTTAAAAGAACCTTCAAATCCATAGCCGAGATTGATAATCCAAATGGCGAGCAGCGCAATACAGGTAAGTTGAGCGAACGACCACGACCACGACCACGCGTGCGCCCTGCGCCACGTTCGCCAAACGAGCCAAAGAATAGGCCACAGCAGAAACAGGATGATCCACGTTCCTTTGGTTAGCTCTGCGAGACCAAGGGTGAGGCCAGAAGCGACAGCACGTCGCCAACTCTGCTGATTCAACCATTTGTGAAAGCAATACGATGCGGTTACGCCCAATGAAGCGGCTGCCGCGTCGGGCGTAATGAGATGACCGTGTGCGAGCACCGTAGGAGAGAAGGTCCACAAGGCAAGCGCTAGAGTTGCGGCGCTGCGCCCGTATAACTCCGACGCCCACGCGAAGCAAACCAGCCCGCCCAGCAAGACAATCGGAAGACATCCCCAGCGCGAAACGGTTATCAACCAAAAATACCGTTCGCCGTTCTCTTTAGCCACCTTCGTCCCACAGATGAATTCTGCTCTGTGCCACGCAGGAAATCCGCCACCGCGAGGAATGCCTGTCATTGATGGTCGGAGTAGCAAAACGGGGCCGCATGCGACCAAACGCGCCAGTGGTGGGTTCACTACATACAGGTCAAATGTCTTGTCTCGCCAATGCCGTAGCCCCGCCGCAAAATGCCCAACCTCATCCCACGTTACGCTGTCGCGATATGCCATCCAACCAATAAGAAAAAGCTGAGTGATGAGTAGCGCTATGACGGTAGGATTTCGGCGGACAATGCCGTGAGCTGCGCCGAGCGAAGTCTCATCGCCATCCACAGATTCAATTCTCTGCTGCTTTTGCCGTGAACTGCTCATTTCGGACCAGCCGTGTTCACTGCAACACGTCCTCGCCCCGTCCACCTATGGTATTTGTAGAGGTAGAGTACGATCAAGGCGGCAATGGCTGTGGAACCGAAGAGCCATGTCAATCTCGAAAACGGAGTCCTTGATGGTCGCCCGCTTCTTGCGTCTCGTGCCTGCGCTGCTTCAAAAATCTCTCGATCCGAAAAAGATTTCGTGGTCGCAGTGTGCAGCGGTACATCAAAGCGGCTTTCATGGATGAGAGCTCCTGCCGGATATGACAGATGATAACGGTCAGGCGTATTCGTCGATCCATTAATGGAATAGTTCATCGCGACAAGCTTGATCGAACGCACCGTAAATGGACGGCCTTGACTTTGCTGCATGTAACGAGCTTTCACCAGCATTGGCAAAATCAGACCTCCATAATCCGAAAAGTCGTCACATTCGATCTCGGCCAGAACGAAACCATCGTTGCGCAGATACTGGCATTCAACAAGTGCGTATCCTGCATTCGGATTGAATTGCAATCGGTGAATCGCACCTTGCGCGTCGATGTCCGGCATTTCCAGCCAAACCAGCCCGTTATCTGTCACGTTGAGATTCGCGGACGCCAAGCGTGACTGATCCAGCCACACCTGCTCATAGTTACAGCGCAGTCCAAGGGCAACGTCTATAGGGTATTCGTCGGGCAACTTTTGAGAGTCGGAAATTTTTCCTGCGGCATGACCGGATTTAGAATGGACGACGAGGGATTCAGCGCGGTCGCGCGCATATGTTTTTACAGTGTGTTTCAGATATGCTGCATTCTCGGCTTGAAAACGTTGCACAGTTTCGGGGGCATACGTCACATCATAAATCGCTTGTTGCCTCAGAAAACTAAACTGTCCCTGTTCTATGTACAATCCCTCAAAGGGATGCTGTCCGTTCGCTCGTTGCCCGCGAACAAGGGCCACGACATCGGGATCAGGCGATAGAGTGTACGTTGTTTCTTGACGAAATGTCGCCACAATTGACTGAACCTTTGAAAGTCTCTCAACGATTGCCTCGCGGTGATGTTTAATGGGTTCTGCGTCCGCTGCAAGTGCTGAAGGTGCGTTCACTGCAGCGGCGGGAAACACAATGCATAGAAACAAAAGCCGGATGCAAACAGGTTTCATTTGACCCGCTCCCTTTCTCATCGAATGAGATGCGTGCGTTTTACCTGCGCGAAGCAATAACCCCACCTGCCGCGCTAAGCTGGATTATTTTGGGAGCAAGCCAGCTTAGCAGCGGCAGAGACAAATACCGCCTGCTGCAAGAAACACTAGCAGCCCCACTCCCCTTCCAGCATCGAGCAGCTGTCGGTTGTCATATGGGGTGTTGTCGAGACTGGTGTGCCGGTGCACCCCGTACCACCTGACCAGTATGTGTCGGTTCCGCAAATCTCTGGGGGACCGCTCATTGCGCACTTTGTATTTGCCCCGGGGTCGGCGTTTTGGCCACAGAGCCAGGTACTAATCACGGTTCTTGTATGCCATCCTGTCTGCGTTGGGTCGCCCGGATTGACCTCCCGGCCACCTCCCGGGTAGAGTCCATCCCATGGCACGCAAGTGTGCGCGCCGCAACGGGTGGCCGAGACACAGCAGGTCGGTCCTGTGCTTGCCGAAAAGACAACGCCAGTCAAAACCAAAATGAACGACCACATCAGCACAAATCGAATCTTCATGGGCCTTCTCCTTTCAAAAACGTGGACAGAATTTAGTGACTGTTCTGAGCAATATTCTGTTGTTGAAAATCAATTCGCACAGGAATCCGAAGATTCTGTTGATAGTCGCCTGCTATCTCTATCTCCAAAAGTTCTTTGATCGGGGACGCCGACGACGGAAGTATGAAGTTAACTGCGATCTCGCGAGACGCGCGCCAGCCTTGGCGTTTAGGGGGTGCGATCCGAAGGTGGTTCTTCGCTCCGGCCCTTATCTCGATCTCTGAGGGAAGGTCATCTACTACTGATTTATCGCCATGCACGAAGATTGGCACCGTCAACGCTTCGCCTGCGCGCGCGTCCGGTACATCTATGCGGGCCGGTATCACAGCCAAATCCGTAAAATTTTGCACCATCGCCGTTACCTTCAAGACGATGTTTGACGTATTTCCGCCACCGTCCTTTAAGTGAACGGCAACGAGCTTCGTTCTAAGCCCATCCCCCCAACCAGCGCCTTGTACCGTAACGGGTATCTCAGTCTGTGTGTTTGGACGCAGAACAGGATCAGAGATGCGGACAACCGTGCAGCCACATTCGGGCACGATCTTCTCAATCTGATAAGTTGCTGAACCCGTGTTGCTAAGCCGGAAACTCGCCGTAGCGGTTCCAGTCGCCGCTACTGTTCCCAAGTCGAGAGTGTCTGAACCGAGATGAAGCCCAGGCGGCAAGACCTGCTGGGGCGCGCTAGAGCGCAATCTGAGCAGCATCGCCAACACAGCGACAATTACAATCAAAGACGTGACAATGGTGAGCAGCTTGCTCAATTGTCCAATCTTTGGTCGTCGAGTCTCTACTGTTACTTGCTCCATCGTCTTCTCTCCAAATTAAGCCTTCGTGGAGTCTGCCGAAATTTGCGGCGTAAATGTCCTCTACTTTGCTTGATTCACCTCCGTAACGAGTCCTTCGCGCAGTACGACGACAAATGGTCCTTCCAAGAAATAGACAGTATCCGCGCGGACTCCAAATACCGGAACCGGAACCCGAAATTCATTGAGGTGATCTTTGGACTCAGCCCCGATGTCAAGCAAAGCGACATTACCAGTTTGGAAAGCGGTACGCGCAACGTACTCCCTGCAAGTCTGGCAGTTGCGGTTGACGACAAATATCGTCCACTGGCCATGCGCCAATTCATGCGCGGATGGCTGCATTGAATTCAGTAGCGGGAAAACTTTGCCTTTCCAGCCAAGGGGATCAAGCACAACGATTTGGCCAGTAGCTTCCCTTTGAATCAGCGCCAATGTGACGGTCGGGATCACTAGACTCAAACAGATGGCAAGTGCAACGCGACTTGAGGTAACGCGGGACTCTGCGAGAGAGCCTTTTCCGCACCAGTAGATTGCGGCCAAGGCCAGAGCGTCAATCGTGGCCATTAGTGCTGGATGCACGGATACCCGACCGAAGCATCCGCAATCGTCATAGCCGCGTAGCCATCGGGTTCCCGCAACCAGAAGGAAAACCGAAAGCGCCGTGAGCGATACTCTGCGCGCCCATTTCTTCGCAAAGCCTGAAAGTAGCCAGATGGCGAGCAACCATTCCAGCAGAATCGGCATCGTCCCGGCCAGTTGCTTCCAATGAGATTCTAGGTTGAAGGTTGAATAAAGCGCGTGCGCCTTCAGCGCTGCCGCAACGAGAAGAATGACGGCGAAAACGCCACTCAACAGGTCATAGCCGGAAGGACGCGAACGGCGATTCGCCCGTGCTATGGGCGCAGCAGTCGGCGAAGCGATCGGAGCATCGAAAACCGGCGGTGAAGTGTGGAGACAGGCACCCATGCCATACCTCCGATCCCAGAATGTGCGACATAATGAAAAGCGCTTCAATGGGCTCTTCGGCTGCTGATAGGGGTGTATTCCCGAAAGTACGAGAGCCCTATGGCGAAATTGACTGTAGATCTTTCCACACACGCGTCAACCAACAAAATGCCGCCATGCGGTGTTTTCGTAGACTTCGCGCCGCTATCGCGTTCAACACGCCACCCTTGCGCACCGCCGGTTATAAGAATATTTTCCTCCAGTAAATCGCTTATTCCCTGCTCAGCTCCTCCAGCAGCGCCGGGTCCACCTTCGCCTTGATCGTCCGCCGATCCAGCCCCAGCCTGCGGGCCGTCTCCTCATAGTTATGCGTCTGCGAGTGTACCAGCGTGCAATACCGGCACAGCAACTGGTCGGCCGTCAGCGTGCCCGCGCACACCGCCTCGGCCAGCGACTGCCGCGCCCCCTTCTCCGCCAGCAACGCCGGCCGATACTCATGGCGAATCAGAATATTTCGCACACACTGCTCCAGCTCCCGGAAATTGCCCGGCCACGGATACTCGCGCCCCATGTTGTGACTGATCCAGAACTCCACCTCCTCCGCCAGACGCTCCGCCTCGTCATTGACCACGGTTCGCCGCGCTGGATCAGGAGATGAAAGGTCCTCGTATCGCCGTGGATCGGTCACGCGCTGGGCGATGAACAGCACCATGTTGTGCAGCTCATCGGGCGACTGCCGCAGAATTTCCGCAAGCGCGGGCGTGGTGATGATGTCCGAGCAAAGCCGGTAATAGAAATCCTCCCGAATCTGTCCCCGCTGCATCTGCTGCGTCAGGTCTCGATTGGTCGCGGCGATGATCTTGCCGGTAAACCGCCGCGTCGTCGTGTCGCCCAGCCGCTGAAATGTCCGCGTCTGGAGCACCCGCAGCAGCTTCACCTGAATCGCCGCATCGATCTCGCCAACTTCGTCGAGGAACACCGTCCCCAGCGGCCGGCAAACCTCCAGCCAGCCCGCGCGGTCCTGAAGCGCGCCGGTAAATGCCCCGCGCTTGTGCCCGAACAGCTCCGACTCGATCAGCGTCGGCGACAGCGCGGAAAGATTGAGCGGATGAAATGACCCGGTGAAATCCTCGGCAAACGATTGGGTCTTCGGATCAAACGGGATGTATCGCGACAGCCCAATCGCCCGTGCCACCAGTTCCTTCCCTGTCCCCGACGGCCCCACAATCAGCGTCGTGAAATCCCCCATGTGATCATAGAGGATGCGCAGGTATCGCCGCATATCTCCGGTGAACACCGAATGCCAAACCGCCGCCCGAAGTTGCGCTGCCGGCATCGACCCGCCGACGATGTGGCGAAAGATATAATGAAACGCCCGCCGGACCTGAAAGAAACTCGCAAACAGATGCGGCGGATCGTAGCGGGGCTCGAGCTTCAATCCTGGAACATCAAAGAAATGCCCAAGCTCCGCCAGGTATTCCCGATAGAAGTCCACCTTCCGCGTCGACGCCGTGGCCGGCGCGCTCGCGGAAGTGGCGACGATCAAATCATTGAGCTTGTGCCGCGTGCGCTGGTAGAGGATGTAGAAGACCAGATCCTGATACGCCTCCGCCTCTCCGCTGGACAACTTCTGCCCGCCCTCCAGCCGCGACCGCATCGCCTCGGCCAGCTCCTCGGCCTTGGCGCTCAGTGCTGCAATATTCGGCCGCTCCCCCTCCAGGTGCGCCCGGGCGCTCCAGACAAATTCGGACTCGACAAAATCCTTGCCCAGAATATCCCGCTCAAATTCGATCCGCTCCCGGAGGAATGGATTGCAGTAAGTCAGCTTCGAAAACGCCTGCGCCAGGTTCCGCTCGCCTTCGCTGAGGATTGCCATTCAAAAACTGTACACGGGGGGGGGGCGGTTGCCAGAGGGGAGGGTAAGTTGGGGGGTGCGATCTTCTATAGGAATGTCGCGCCGATTGGGGTAAGGTGGGGAAAATGGAAGAAGTCCTACCACCCCAGACCGCTGAAGGGGCAGGGTTCGAGCCGACGCGGGTGAGGCAGTTCACCGTGTTCATGGAGAATCGCGTCGGCCGCCTCCAGACCCTCGTGCGCAGCTACGAAGAGGCCGAAGGCCGCATCGTGGCCCTGTCCATCCAGAATTCGGCCGACACGGCGCTGGTCCGATTAATCTGCTCCGATCCGGACATGGCCAAGGAAGTGCTGAACAACCATGGCTTCTCCTTCACGGAGCAGGACCTGCTGGTGGTTCAGCTTCCCAAGCGCACGCAGTATCCGCTGACGCTGATCTGCGCGGCGCTTCTGGCGGCCGAGATCAATATCCACTACGTCTATCCCCTCCTTATCAGCCCCGGCAGTCCGGCGGTGGCGCTTTACGTTGATGATCCGACGCTGGCAGCGCAACTTTTCATTAAGAAGGGTTTCACGCTGATCGGCGAGAGCGACCTTCGCAAGGACTAGCACTTCCCGGGCGACGCCTACAGAGTTTTTGCCCGCCTTCCCGATAAGACAGATATCCCCGGGACCGCAAGTCCGCTGGTTTGTTTCCGAGGTGGGCCAATGAATTACTGGAACAGAAAATTCTCGCTTCATGGCGCGGCCATCCAGGTTTCGTGCGCGGTGGAGCAGTTGATACCGCAGGTTGAACGGATCTTTCGCTCGTTTACCAGGCCGGAATTGCCGGCCAATTCCGCGATGGCCAGCGGGATCATCCGCCCGTTCGAAGAGGGTGAGGTGCTGCGGCATCTCTCGACGCGGGCGCGGCGGCTGGCGACGTCCGATCCGTGGCTGGAGCTTTATCAGGATGGGGAGCGGTATTGGGTCGTCGATGAGCGCTGGGGCATCGCCGAGATGAATCTCCTGAAGGCGCAGTGGCGAAGCTGGGTGTTGCCCAATTGCACGATCGATTCGTTTCACCTGGCCGAGGGGGCGATACTGTGGCCGATGGCGCAAATCCTGCGGCCGCGCAAGCTGCACCTGGTGCCGGCCGCCTCGATGGTGCGCGGCGGCTGGGGGATTTTGCTGCTCTCGCCGTTCAGCCTCGAGCCGGAGTTGGGCCGGCTGATCAAGTGCGGCTGGCGAATTATCGGACAGCGCTGGACGGCGCTGCGCGAGCGCGAGGGCACGATCGAGATGCTGCACATGCCCGGGCTGGTCGAGAAGGCCAAGCCGCTGACCCTGCGAAGGCGCGGCACCGGCTCGCAGATCAAGTGGATCGACCTCACGCGGGAGATTGATGGCTGCGGCGAGAAGAGCGCGCTGTGCCATGCGGTGCTGATGGCCGAGCCGGGCAGGAGAAGCACGCCGAGATTCACCGACCTCTCGATCCCGCAGGCCCAGGAAGCACTGCGCCGCGAGTGGCCGATCGCCGACACTCATCCAACGCCGCGCTTTGGGCTGCTGGCCAATCGGCTGGCGCAGCTTTGCCGGTGCGCGCAGGTTCAGTTGTCGCACAATCCGGCGGACCTGGTTTTGATGCTCGAATCGGCGATGAAGGCGGAGCCCCAGGGCGCGCCGCGGACGACGATCTCGCTGCCCGATCCGCAGTGGCATTCGACGGCCGCATGATTGGGGAAGCTTCCCCGTGTGATGGTTAGTCATGCTCCTCCCCTTCCGCCGGTTTTTTGGCGGCGGGCGGGGGCTTCAGCAATAGCTTCACCAGCTTTTTCTCATCTTTCGCCACTCGTATTCCGCCCAACTCGGCGAGCCATTTCGTAGCGCTGGCTTTTTCAAACTCCTCCTTTTTTGTGAACCGCTCGCGGCGCAGCACCTTGTTGGTCTGAGCGATTTTCTCCCAGCCACCGTGCTGGTTTTTGAAATACCAGAGCTCGATGCGCCAGATGATCTCGCCGCCTTTGTCGCTGTGGAAGGCGGTATCGCGGATCAGCTCGGCCAGGACGGTGGCCCGCTCATGATTGCCGGAGATGAGCAGCATCGTGCGCTTATTCTCAAAACCCTTGATGCCATCAAACAGGTCCTGAATCTGCTTGCGGTCATCGTCATCCATCGGCCTGGCATTGTTTGGGAGCGGCTCGTCGCTGTACCAGGACAGGTCCGCGCCCTGAAGCACCTGGCCGTTGGCCAGGGTGAGGCGAATGTCATAACGGGTGGCGGGGAGGAGATTCGCGAAAGTGATCTTGGATCCGGCCACGGTCCCGGCGGTTTCCAATTTCATCTGCGGAGCGACGGCGATGGCCGAGGCGACTTTTACATCAGTGGGGGTTTCCAGGACCAACTCAGAGCCGGCGGCTGTGAGCAGGGGCAGAGGGAGAAGGGGCAGGGCGAGGAGCAGGCCGATGGTGAGGCGTTTCACATCCATTTCTGCACCAGTGGCTTGAGTTTGGGCCAGAGGAGATAGGCTAAGACGGCGATTCCGAGGGCGGAGATCAGGAGCCTTAGGAGCGGGTGAATGCCCAGTTTTTTCCCACCGCGGCCGCCGGGAATGATTCCAGAATCCGGGCCGATGCTTTGGCCGGCGATCTCGACTCGGTGGACCTTCATGCCGGCCGAGGTCGCTTTGCGCTGGGCGGCGGCCTTGCTGTCGGCCTCGAATTCGAGGCTCATGCGGGCGCCGGTGTCTTTGTTTTGGCCAGTGACGTGGAATCGCATGGGCTGGGGAAGGGTAACACGCGAGGGGAGGATGGGGTGGGTTTGATTGGTCGAAAAGTTTGGCGGGAGAGGGGCTAAAAACGGCGTTTTTGGGGTGGTGGAGGGGGATTTGGGTTTTTTTACCCGGATTGGTGGGTTTGATTTCCCCCTGGGGGGTTGTCCTGGAGCGGATGCTGGTTGTGGTTTGTGGATCGTGGTTGGTCGTGCCGACTTGGTGGGTGGGGGTGGAATCGGTGGGAAGAAAGTGTTTGTGGGGGTGGTTTTGGAGGGTATTGGATAAAGAAGGGCCGGGACGAGGGTTGTGGAGGAGTGGGGCAAGGAAGTGCCAAAAAAAGCGAGTCCTTTCCGAGTCCTTTTCGAGTCCTTTTTGGGTCCCGAATGAGTCCTTTGGGCGGGGAATCGGGTCCCTGGCGGCGAAAAGCGAGTCCCGATGGGCGAGGGATGAGGGATGGGCTGGCGGGCGTGAAATGGGAAACTATGCACACCGGGCCTCGCGGGGAGGCGTCTGATGGGGATCATTGTCCCAGTTGAGTAGCGAGCTCGATCGGGTGATCGGCTCCAAG
>JBGPEF010000083.1:0-14018 GCA_041482675.1 Tepidisphaeraceae bacterium
CCGGCGCGCGCGGCAGAACTCCACCAGCGCCGCCGCGCCAATTCCGGCCAGCAGGATCATCCCGTGAAGGAAACTCAACAGACACCACGGCGTTTTGTAGGAAATCAGACTGTAGAAGATCGTGAGTACCATCGTGTAGAACGCCAGGAACCGCAAAAACACCGCCCGCCCCAAACTACTCTCCATGCTCGGCCAAAGCGCCCGCCCCACCCCGACGATCGCCAGAAAAACTATAAAAGCCTCGCTGTGAATCGGCCCCTTCCCATACTTCCAATACAGCAGCAGCCTCAAATAATAATCAAACGGTTTATCATGCTCCCCGGCTCCCGTCCCCCGGCCCAGATATATCGAATATGTTCTGATCGCATCAATCGGCCCCCGCCAGTTCGTAAACAACCCCGAGAAAAAAATCGCCGCCACAATAAGCCCAACAATCCCCGCCCCCACCAATACCTTCCACCGCAAAAGCGGCCTCACCTCCGGCACTGACCGATCCACCACCTTCGTCCACAGCAGCGCCAGCCCAATCCCCACCCCCATCGCCACCAGGCTCAAAACCCAGGTCTCCTTGGTGGCATAAGCCATCCCCAGCGCAATCGCGCAGACATAGGCCCATCTTTTTTTGCCACTCTGCGAATATCTCCATCCACTGCCCATCGCCAGGAAAATAAAGAACACCAGCAGCATCTCATGGATGTAATACCGCGCATAAAAACTCATCGCCGGCGATATTGCGATCAGCGCCCCCGCGCACAAACTCTCCGCCCATCCCAGCCCATCCCACGTCAATCTCAACAGCAAAATCAGCCCCACCCCAAACAGCACCGTCACAATCCGATAGGTCGCTTCCCCGGTCTGGGCATAATTTTTCGCCCCGCTCAGCCACACCACCGGCAGCGTGAAATAATTCAGCGTCGGCCCGTGAAACTCCACCGGGTCATAAACATATTTCTTCGTCTCCCACAGCGAATGAAACTTATCCGCCCCAATCGCCTCATCCTGATGCATCGGCCGCTCATTCAGTCCTCGCCCCCAAAACAAAAACGCCCCGGCCGCAATCAACAGCAAGCCGAGGCGCAAAAGTCGAGGCTGCATCAATCCTCAATGATTCAATGACTCAATCCTTCAATGATTCAATTCCTCTCACTTTCCCTCCATCCCATACACCTCGATCTCCGTGTAATGGTTCTGATCATCCGACGTATTTCCCTTGCTATAGAACCTCAGATATTTCCCCTTCACCGGCGCCTTGGTCAGATCAATCAGCTTCCCCTCGTAAGTCTCAAAAAACTCCCGGTCCTTCCCCACGCCCAGCCCGGCCGAATTATCCTGATCATTATTGAAAATCGTCTTCACCCCATTGATGAAATCCGCATCATCAGCCGTCTGCACCACCACATCGCGGTAAATCCGCGGATCCCCATGCTGATGCCACAGCAGAATGCCATAAATCTCACTGGGCTTGCCCAAATCGATCTGCACCCACTGAAGTCCCGGCGCCAATTCCACCCAACTCCCATCCGATCCTTCCTTGTCCCCATCCGTCACCTGATCGAGCTTCCCAATGATCGGATCCTTGTCGGATGCGCTCACCGGTTTGTTCAGCGCCAGATTTTTCACCCCCGCCGGCGCAATCCACGGCGCTCGCGGCTTCCCCGTCGGCTTCTCCGCCGTCGTTCCCGCCGGAATGTTCTTGGGCGTCCCCGTATACGCGGGCTTGGGCAGCTTAATCTCCACTACGTTCGTGCTATTACTTTCGCTCGCCTTCTTCTCCTCCCCATTGCACGCAACAGCAAAGACAATGATCCCCGCCGCCATTAACGCAATCATTTTCATAGTTTTCTTCTCCTCTGGCTCAACTTCCACCACCATCGTAGGGGCTGCCGTAGGGGCGGCTTCAGCCGCCGCTCCTTCGACTCGCCACCTCAAACCGCCCCCCCAATCCTGATCATCTACCAGCCCCTCCAGCATACCGTTGCCTCACCAATTCGACCATCCTCTCCGCAAGCCTCCCGCGGGCCACCCACTCCTCTCCCTTCTCACCAATCAGGTACGCCCCAGCCCCATTTCCCTCCACCATCTCCAAGGTATTCGCCACCAGATAATCCGCCCCGCTCGCCTCTCTGCTTCGCCTTCCCACCGCAATCAACTCCTCCTTCGACAGCCCCACCTCCAGTTTAAACTTCACCAGCAGCCCCCCAAATCCCCACTCCCCCCGAAACAGATCCACAATCTTCTCCGTCTGCTTCCCGACCACGGCGATCTCCTTATACGCGCTGCTCACCTTCTCTCCCGACACCCGCCGCATCTTCCACGTTTGCTCCGCTGCATTTTCTGCACCCACGCGCTCCACAACCTCCCACACCCCACTCGGCCGATAATCCGCCACCGCGGCCGTCATAAACACCGCATCATACTTCACCTCCGACATCAGCCCCGCCAGCTCTCCCCTGAGCATCGCGTGGCTCGAAAACCCGTGCGCCTCGATTGATCCACCCTCCCCCTCCAACTCATCCAGATGCCGCTGATTGCTGGTCAGCAGATCCACCCCGCCCATCGTTGTCAGCGCCCGCGCGATCGCCAGGCCGGTGTTTCCAGTAAAAACATTCCCCCAGTCCCTGACCCGGTCGATCTTCTCTCTGCTATTTCCCGCCGTCACCAGGCATCGCATAGCGTTCGATCCTATCCCCAGCCGCGCCGACCTTCTAGCGCACTACATTTTCCATCAAGTGTCCATCAATCCATACCGAAAATGACTGAGAATCCCGTCTGTTCGCCGATTCAACAAGCTTGAGGAGCCGTTGTTGAGCACCAAAATCCTCCTGGTGGATGATGATGTCGAAACCGCGCTTCTGCTGCGCACCCGCCTCCTCAAGGCCGGCTGCGATGTTTCCCTTGCCTCCTCCGGCCCCCAGGCCCTCGCCGCCGTCGAGCGCGACCGCCCCACCATCCTCATCGCCAACCAGGGCCTCCCCATCATGTCCGGCGTCGATCTTTGCCGCCGCATCAAGGCCCAGAAGGACAGTCCATTCATTTACATCATCATCCTCGCCAGCGACGAGGACAAATCCGACGCCACCAGGGCCCTCGACGCCGGCGCTGATGACTTCATCGCCCGCAACTGCTCCCAACCCGAATTCCTCGCCCGCCTCCGCGCTGGCGAGCGCATCATGCGCCTTGAAACCGGCCTCGCCGAGCGCTTCCGCCTCGAATCCGAGCGCAACCACCTCAAGGAATCCGTCGCCGCCATGGAACAGATCCTCGCCGTCGTCGCCCACGAGCTGCGCACCCCCCTGGCCGGCCTGCGCACCATGTCCGAGTTCCTCCTCATGCCCGAGGCCAGGGAACTCGCCGAGCGGGACACCTTTCTCATCTCCATGAACTCCGAGATCACCCGCATGGCCGAGATGGTCAACACGCTCCTCGAAGCCGCGCGCCTCAACAGCGGCGTCGCCAATTGGCAATGGGGCCGGGTTAAATTTGCCTCCGTCTGTTCCGGCGCACTCGACGTCGTCCGCCCCCTCGTCGATCGATCCAAACTGATCCTCTCCTGCTCCTGCGACCCCCAGGATCTCCAGGGCGCTGGCGACCCCGATGCCATTCGCCGCCTGGTCATCAATCTCGTCAGCAACGCCGCCAAAAACACCCCCTCCGGCTCCATCTCCGTCTCCTGCCGCAAGCTCCATGACCCACAGCCCGGCCAATGGATCGAGCTGCGCATCACCGACACCGGCAACGGCATCAGCCCCTCCCTCGCCTCACGCCTCGGTGAGCCCTTCGCCCTCAACTCCGGCTCCGTCGGCCCCTCTCACATCCAGGGCACCGGCCTCGGCCTTGCCATCTGCAAGGGAATCGCCGCCGCACACGGCGGCCAGATCCTCATCGAATCCGCCCCCGGCAAGGGCACCTCCGTCATCGTCCGCCTGCGCTGCGACCTGCCCACCGCCCAGTCCACCGGCCAGCAGGACACCATCATCCGGAGGATCAGCGCGTGAAAACCATCCTCATCGTCGATGATTCGGCCATCTGCCGCGAGCCCATCGCGGCCGCGCTCCGCCTCAAGGGCTACAAAACCGTCTGCGCCGCCGACGGCCTCGAGGCACTCGCCGCACTGGAAAAAGAAAAACCCGCCCTCGCTCTCCTGGACATCAGCATGCCCCGCATGGATGGCATCACCCTGCTCGCCGCCATGCGCAAACATCCCGATTACAAGTCCATCCCCGTGATCCTCCTCACCGCCGTCCAGGACCGCGATACCATCCTCCGCGCCCGCCACCTCGGCGTCCGCGATTACCTCCTCAAATCCCACTTCTCACTCGACGACATGATTGCCCGGATCAAAAAGCACATCGCCGACGCCGATGCCGCCAACTCCGCCTCGGCCCCCGCCCCATCCGCCGCCTCAACCACCCCTGCCTCACCCGCCGTTTCCGCCAAATCCGCTTCGCAACCCCCTGCTCCGGCAAAATCCTCCCGGGACTCTTCCGCCATCCGCCCCCTGCTCACCCGCGAGCAGACCACCACCCGCGTCGAGGAATGCACCTCGACCCGCACGCTCGCCGGCGTTGTCGCCGAGATCATCGCCGTCACCAACTCTCCTCGCGGCGCCATCTCCGATGTCGCCGCTTTGCTTAAAAGAGATCCCTTCCTCTCCGCCCGCGTCATTCACGTCGCCAACTCCGCCGCTTTCACCTCTCAAAAAGCCCACATCACCACCGTCGAGGACGCCGTCCGCAACATCGGCATCGGCGCGGTCCGCGGAATCGTCAGCACCGTCGGCATCTTCGAAACCTTCCCTCCCGACGCCAAGGACGGCTTTAACATCATGCGCTGCTGGCAGCACAGCTTCGCCGTCGCCGCCATTATGGAAAAACTCATCGGCGATGACGGCCCCATCCCCCGCGCTTCCGCCCAGCTCATCGGCCTCTGCCACGACCTGGGGGAAATCGTCCTCCGCCAGGTCTTCAGCGACGAGTTCGCGGCCTCGCTGGAAATGGCCGCCAAATCCGGCAAGTCCCTCCACGCCGTCCAGGCCACCGTCTTCGGCATCCCACACGGGGAGCTCAACACGCTCGTCCTCACCAAGCTCGGCCTCCCCCACATCGTCACCGCCCCCATCCGCGAGCACCACGATCTGTTCACTCGTCCCAATGCCACCCCGCGCGAGCCCGCCGCCCGCATTCTCCGCATCGCCGACTGTCTCGCCCACGGCATGATGCTCGCCTCTTCGCCCGAATCACCCATCACCATTTTCACCGAGACTGAGCGCAAGGCCGCCCTCGGCGTCCGCGAGATCACCATCAACGATGACGATCTCCGCAACGAGGCCATGCTCACCACCAGCCTCCTCGCCCGGCTGAACGGTGAAGAAACCGCCCGCCTCGCCCAACCGCTTTTCCCCAAGAGTCCCGCGCGCATCTGCTATGTCCGCCACCCGGGGCTCTCGTCCATCGACCCCATTGCCAGCGCCCTCAGGCAGCTCGCTCAAACCAATATTCACGATCACCTCCCCAAAAATGCCGCCGAGCTCGCCGACGCCACCGTCCTGATCATCACCACCCCCACCTCCACCGCCAAAGGCCTCGCTCTTGGCGAAGTGGAAATGGCCCGCAAAGCCTGCGGCCAGCCCACGCTTCCCATTCTCTACATCACCAACATGATCGACGAATCCTCCCGCCTCCAACTCGCCAATCTCACCGTCATGTCCCATCCCCTGCCCCTCAACCGCCTTGCCAGCTTCCTCGAATCCCTCGCCAAATCCGAAGCCAAAGCGGCCTGATTTGAATTGATTTCAACTGGTCCGGCGCCATGGCCACACCTGCTCGCGTGGCCATGCGCTTCCGACGCAACGCATCAACTTCGTCCACTCGCTCTCGATCCTCAACGTGTTACAATCCCCCCCGATGCTTCGCCGCATCCGCTCCTTTTTCACCGCGATCTCCACCATTCTCCTTCTGCTCACCTCCTTCCTCTGGCTCCATAGCCTGCATCGCTATGACCTCTGGTCCTGCGTCACCGCCGACCTGGATGAAATCCCCTTTTCCGGCGCCCTGCTGGGCGTTGGCCAAAACCACATTGGCCTAAACCTCTGGATCGACAACAACACGCCCCCAGACACCGCGTGCACCAGCTTCGACCACCTCTCCTCCCCCAGCCAATCCCCCGCCCTTCGCGATGGACGGGAAACCTCCTCTTATGGCGGCTTCACCCTGGCTCACGGCGCCCGCTTCTCCTCGAATCGTTCCTACTTCGGCCTCGTTATGCCCTGCTGGCTTCCACTTCTTCTATTTGGCCTCCTGCCCACCTACGGTCTGCTCAATGCCATCCGTCGTCGCTCTCCATTTCGCATCCTCTCGCGTCTGATCACCGCCCTCTCCCTCACTTCCGCCGCCTTCGCCGTTTTTCTCGCCATGACGTGGTTCAAAAGCTTCGAGTACGACCATGTGGCCGTCCCCGAAAAATATTTCTCCGAAAACCACGCCTGGTTTCTCTCCTCACAGGGGATCACCTACTGGTATTTTTTCGACGAACCCCTGCGCCTCCAGCGCCCGATCTGGTTTCGCTTTCCGGCGGATCGGAGCAGTTCCCGCCTCGCCGGAACGATGGATCCCGCTTCTCGCTTCCTCGGATTTGGCCGCACCAGGTCCACCTACATGCATTCTTCGCTTTTCGCTCCCGCCCCTCGCCCCTACACCATCATCGCCGTCCCATACTACGCTCTGCTCGTTATCGCCCTCGCGCTTCCCACTGGCACTCTTGTCCACTACCTGCATTTCCTGGTCCGCCGCCGCCGAAAGACCAAAGGCCTATGTCCCAACTGCGGCTACGACATGCGCGCCACGCCCACCCGCTGCCCCGAATGCGGCCATAGCTCAACCCTCACGTCCACGCATGGCGCGCTTCAGCACACTGCGGATCCCCAGCCCTCACCACCCGTCACTTTTTCAGAACCAAGCCCCGCCAGGGGCGACAGACGATAGCCCCGGGCGCGAGCCCGGGGTGGCGGGACCGAGCAGCGGAAGCCCCGGAGGGGCGAAAGAAGAGGCGACCAGCTCACTGTTCTTTCGCCCCACAGTCATGCCCTCAACTTTTCAGCGATGCTCTCGACATCATAAACGCATCCCCCCCACGTCCCCCCGCTGGCCGCTTGCAGCGCCGCCCACAGCCGCGTATCCGCAGGAAGGTCAGGATCAGCCGCCAAATCGGCGCGCGGTTGGCGCGCGGCGAGAATCGCGGCGCCACCGCCCGGCCCAACATCAGGCCCGCCGGCCGATCCGACTAGGTCGATGCTTCCCTGAAGACTCTTGCGATCGATGATGATGCGAATGAGATCGCCATCGAGCACTTTGCCAATAGGCCCGCCAGCAAGAGCTTCCGGGCCGGCGTGGCCGATGCACGCCCCGGTGGAAACACCGGAAAATCGGGCGTCGGTTATCACCGCAACGTGCTTGCCGAAATCGAGGTATTTCAAGGCGCTGGTGACCTGATAGGTCTCTTCCATTCCCGAGCCCATCGGGCCGCGGCAAATTAATATCAGCACATCGCCCGCGCGAATTTTGCCATCCTTGATTGCGGCAATCGCGGCGCGCTCGCTCGTAAAAACTCGCGCCGGGCCGGTTTTGCGGTAAACACCATCCGCATCCACTACCGAAGGATCGATCGCCGTCGCCTTGATGACCGATCCCTGCGGCGCGATATTTCCAACTGGAAACGCAACAGTGCTCGTCAGCCCCTTCTCTTTCGCCCGAGCCGGCGACAGGATCACATCATCAGGATTTACCGCATCGTGAGCCATCAACTCTTCGCGGAGCCGCGAGCGCCGTTCGGATTTTTCCCACCATTCCAGCATTGCCCCCACCGTCTCGCCGCTTACCGTCATGCACCCCAATTCCAGCAATCCCAGCTCACGCAGATGCAGCATCACTTCCGGTACGCCGCCGGCGAGGAAAACTCGAATCGTCGGATGCCCCACCGGGCCATTCGGCAGCGCATCGACCAGCCTCGGCACCTTGCGATTAATGTCGATCCAGTCATGCACGCTCGGCCGCGGCAATCCGGCCGCATGCGCGATGGCCGGGATGTGCAGCAGCAAATTCGTCGATCCGCCGAAGGCCGCGTGTACGGCCATCGCGTTTTTGATCGCAGCATCGCTCAGAATATCCCGCGAGCGGATTCCGCGCTTCTCCAGATTCTCCAGCGCCCGGGCCGATCGCGTCGCCATATCCAGCCAGATCGCCTGCCCGGATGGCGCCAGGGCTGAATGGGTGAGCGATAATCCCAGCGCCTCGCCAACGACTTGCGCCGTGGCCGCCGTACCCAGAAATTGACAGCCACCACCGGCCGTGGCGCAGGCCCGGCACCCCATCTCCGCCGCCTCTTGCAGCGAGATTCTTCCATGCGCGAAGCGAACACCAATCGTCTGCACCTTGGCCGCATCTTCGCCATCTTCCGGCGGGAGCGTGACGCCCCCCGGCACCAGTATCACCGACAAATCCTTCGACCCCGCCAGCGCCATCATCATCGCCGGCAGCCCCTTGTCACAAGTCGCCACCCCCATCACGCCGCTTCGCCGCGGCAGTGAGCGGATCAAACGCCGCAAAACGATGGCCGCGTCATTGCGGTAGGCCAGCGAATCCATCATGCCCGTCGTTCCCTGCGTCCGCCCATCGCACGGATCGGTGACGAATCCAGCGAACGGAATGAATCCCCGCGCCTTAAATTCGCGGGCCGCCGCCTGCATCAGCAATCCGACTTCCCAATGTCCCGTGTGATACCCCAGCGCAATCGGCCTCCCATCATCCGCCCGCAATCCCCCCGACGTCGACAAAATCAAAAACTCTTTCCTCCCCACCTGCGAAGATTCCCACCCCATCCCCGCATCCTGCGACAACCCAAACAAATCCCCACTGGCCCAATTCCGCAGCATGTCCTCGGTCAGCGGCAGCGAACCCGCAGGCCCGGCCGCCGTCGTGCGGATGTCATAAATCTCTGGAGGCGAATCTATGATGTCCCCAGCTGCCATTACCGAATCATACACCGATGTAGGGTGTGCTTCAGCACACCGGCCAGCTCTAACTCGCTCGCCTTCTTCGCGACACGAAGTACAAGACGAGACTGAAGACCACAAACAGGACGAACCAGAAATTTCGATTATATCGTGCGCGCGGGGCTCCTTCGGCAGTGCTGCTTCCCAGAAGCCAATGAAATGAAAATGTGGAATAGAGGCAAAAGAGCGCCGCGAGGATGAGGATAGCAATGGCTACTTGCTTCATTGGCGAATTTGCGGGAGCCGACACAAATCACCCCTCTTTCCACGTCAAAATCACCTTCCCGCTCATTCCACTCCTCATCACATCAAACCCCTTCTGAAAATCCGCAAATCCAAACCGATGCGTAATCACCGGCTCAATATTCAGCCCCGATTGCAGCATCACCGTCATCTTGTACCAGGTCTCATACATCTCCCGCCCATAGATCCCCTTGATCGTCAGCATGTTGAACACCACCGTGTTCCAGTCGATGGCCATCTCCTTCTCCGGAATGCCCAGCATGGAGATTTTCCCGCCGTGGGCCATGTTCGCGATCATGTCGCGAAATGCCTGCGGGTTTCCGCTCATTTCCAGCCCGACGTCAAAGCCCTCCTTCATGCCCAGTGCCTTCTGAACCTCCGGCAGCTTCTCCGTTCGCACATCGACCACTCGACTCGCCCCCATTTTTTTCGCCAGCTCAAGGCGATACGGATTCACATCCGTGGCCACGACATAGCGCGCCCCCGCGTGCCTGGCAATCGCCACGCCCATGCAGCCAATCGGCCCGCAACCGGTGATCAGCACATCTTCGCCCAGCACGTCAAATTGCAGCGCCGTATGAACCGCG
This sequence comes from Tepidisphaeraceae bacterium, assembly GCA_041482675.1. GTDB lineage: Bacteria > Planctomycetota > Phycisphaerae > Tepidisphaerales > Tepidisphaeraceae > JBGPEF01. Next base: position 9,877 of record JBGPEF010000083.1, read on the forward strand.
TTGCCGAACGGATCGAAAATCGATTCGACATCGCGGGAAATTTTCGCGTGCGGGTCGCCTTCGCGCCCGGTCTCGTGGACCCAGACGTTGGTCTGCGGCAGGGCCAGATATTCGGCAAACGCTCCAGGCCGATTGACGCCAATCCCCTTGGTGTCCTTGCACAAATGCCGCCGCCCCGCAAGGCAATTGCGGCAGTGCCCGCACACCACGTGCCCTTCGCCGCTGACGATTTCGCCCGGATAAAAATCCATCACATTCGAGCCGACCGCCGCAATCCGGCCCACAAATTCGTGCCCAACCACCATCGGAACCGGAATCGTCTTCTGCGCCCACGCGTCCCAGTTGTAAATGTGGATATCAGTACCGCAGATCCCGGTCCGCAGTATCTCAATCAGACAATCGTTGATCCCACATTCTGGCACGGGCACCTCGTCGAGCCAGAGCCCAACCTCGCGGTGCTTCTTGACCAGCGCATTCATGGTTTTCTTCATACTTCGTACCACGGGCGTCTCGCCCGTGCTTTCCCTTCATGGAGGCAATTCTATGCTTCACTGACAGGTATTTGCGAGTGTGCCAATGGGATCGACCGTAATGCGCACCTCATCCCCGCGCCCAAGTGTGAAATTGTCAGGCGGCACAACGCCCGTGCCGGTCAACAGAAACACGCCATTGGCAAAGGTCTGGTTGCAAAACAGATAACCGATCAATTCATCAAAAGATCGCTTAATTCGGCCAATCGAAGTCGATCCTGAAAAGACACTTCTGCCACCCCGCAGGATTTCAACCGAGATGTCCGATTCGCGGATCGCATCCGGATTCTCCGCCAGCAGAATGCACGGCCCCAGCCCGCAGCAGTTGTCCCACACTTTGGCCTGCGGGAGATACAGCAGATTCTCGCCTTCGATATCACGGCAGGAGAGGTCATTTCCAATCGTAAAGCCAACCAGCTTCTGATGTGCGCTGATGACCAGCGTCAATTCCGGTTCAGGAACCATCCATTTGGAGTCGTCGCGCAGCTTGAGCTGTCCGCCGGAGCCGACCACGCGATTCGGCGTGGCTTTGAAAAATAATTCAGGCCGGCGTGCTTCATAAACGCGGTCGTAAGCGGTCGCCGAGAAATTGCTCTCCTCCATCCGCGCCGCCTTGCTGCGCAGATAAGTCACACCCGCGGCCCAGACCTCCTGCGATCCGATTGGCGCAAGCATTTCCTTCAGAGCCGGAACCACCGTTCGCGCCGCCCCCAGATGATGCGCCAAGTGCCCCGTAGAGTCGCTGGCGCCCAGCCAACGATCGAGACTGAAGTCAGAAAGAAGCGAGAAAGAGCCGCCTTTCTCCGCCCACCAACCCCTGCCATCTCGGTAGAGCTTCATCGTCCAAATGGTAGCACGATGCCGGTGCGCCGCCACTGGTGCTAGAATTCGCCGCAATGCACGAGCGGATCACCAGGCCGGTGCCGGAAACGCGGGTCGATCTCCGCGCCCTGGATGCAGGAGCAACCGAGTGCATGCTCCGCGACCAGCGCCTCATTCGCGGGAAAATTCAGCGAATCACCCAACTCCTCAAGACCGGCCGCCCAGCCAGCAAATTGATCGACGTCGTCACCCAGCAAATCGAATCATCCCGCCAAAAGCGCATCGACCGCCAGGCCAAATCGCCCCGCCCAACCTATCCCGAAGGTCTCCCCGTCGTCGAAAAGCGCCAGGAAATTGCCCAGGCCATCGCCGCCAGTCAAGTGGTCATCCTCTGCGGCGAAACCGGCTCCGGCAAAACCACGCAGCTCCCCAAAATCTGCCTCGAGCTCGGCCGCGGCGTCGCCGGCCTTATCGGCCACACCCAGCCCCGCCGAATCGCCGCCCGATCCGTCGCCGCGCGCATCGCCCAGGAGCTGAATTCGTCCGTGGGCGATGTCGTCGGGTTCAAAATTCGTTTCACCGACACCGTCAGCTCCAACACCTACATCAAGATCATGACCGACGGCATCCTCCTCGCCGAAACCCAGGGCGACCGCCTGCTGGAGCAATACGACACGATCATCATCGACGAAGCCCACGAGCGCAGCCTCAACATCGACTTCCTCCTCGGCTACCTCAAACAACTTCTCCCCCGCCGCCCCGATCTCAAGGTGATCATCACCTCCGCCACCATCGACCCCGAACGCTTCAGCAAACACTTCAACAACGCCCCCATCCTCATGGTTTCCGGCCGAATGTTCCCCGTCGAGGTCCGATACCGCCCACCCGAGGAATCGGTAGAAGAAGATGAGGACCTGGAAATGGCCGAGGCGATTGCGCGCGCCGTCGATGAACTATCCCGCGAGGGACCCGGCGACGTGCTGATTTTCCTCTCCGGTGAGCGCGATATTCGCCAGATCGCACAACTCCTCCGAAAGCGCCATCCACCCCAGACCGAAATCCTCCCGCTCTACGCCCGCCTCTCGGCCAGCGAGCAGATGAAAGTCTTCAAGCCTCACCCCGGCCGCCGACTCGTTCTCGCCACCAACGTCGCCGAAACATCCCTGACCGTCCCGGGAATCCGCTACGTCATCGATCCCGGCCTCGCCCGAATCAGCCGCTATTCCCCGCGGACGAAAGTGCAGCGCTTGCCAATCGAGAGAATCTCCCGAGCCAGCGCCGATCAGCGCAAAGGCCGCTGCGGCCGCATCGATGCCGGCGTCTGCATCCGGCTCTATTCCGAGGAGGATTTCAACTCGCGCTATCAATTCACCGAGCCGGAAATTCTGCGGACCAACCTGGCCAGCGTTATTTTGCAAATGAAGGCCCTGCGGCTGGCAGATATCCAGGAATTTCCCTTCGTCGAGCCCCCGGATTACCGGGCCATTCGCGATGGCTTTGCCACCCTCCACGAATTGGGCGCCATCGATGATCGCAACGAGCTCACCCGCCTCGGCGAACGCCTCGCCCGCCTGCCCATCGATCCGCGTATCGGCCGGATGATCATCGAGGCCGAGCAGGAAGGCTGCCTGCGCGAGGTGTTGATCATCGCCTCCGCCCTCTCGGTCCAGGACCCCCGCGAGCGCCCGATGGACCAGCAGGAAGTCGCCGATTCCGCCCACGCGAAATTCCGCGATGAGAATTCCGACTTCATGTCCTACGTGAAATTGTGGGAAATGTATCACACCCAGGCGCGAAGCGTTTCCGGCTCGAAAACGCGAAAGTGGTGCCAGGAAAATTTCATTTCCTACGTGAAAATGCGCGAATGGGCCGATGTGCACCAGCAGCTTTTGGCGCTGGTGGGGGATTGATTCCCCCGTGGCACGGGCGTCTCGCCCGTGTCCTCCAAAAGCGCCCATCCCACAGACCCGCTACCGAGTTCTCTCCCACGGCAAATTCCGCGACTTAAGAAGGCTGTTCGCCACCCGCTTCTTCCACGCTTCGTATGTCTCCGGAATCCGCTGCCCCCGCAGATTCCCAATCTGCACCGAATCAAAAAGATTGGGAACCTCCTTCGACGCATACCCCATCTCCTGCGCCAGCACCTCACCCATCGACTGCCTCCTCATCTCCAGCAATTGCTTCTCCTTCTCCAGCTTCAGCCTGTAAGCCGCCTCCGTCTCCTGCGCAATTTCACCATTCTTCTTTTCAATATCCGCCTGAAGCGAACCGCGAAGCTCGCAAAGTTCCTTAATCCGTTCCCACCACAGCCGATCGAACGCCGCATCCTCATACTGCTTCAACTCCCCCTCAAATTTCCCCGGATGCAACCGGCGATAATCCACGATCGTCCACAGCGCCTTCCCCGGCTTCTCGCTGGCCGCGTTCGCCTCGACAACCGCCTTCCATTCATCGCTCTGTCTTTCCGGATCATTATCCGTCGCCGCCGCCCTGGGTGGATCATCCCCCGCCCCAACCGCGACCGGAGCCAACGCAGTCCCCTCCCCCTGTCCCGTCGTCTTCGGTTTATCCTTCTCCGGAAAATCAAAAATGCTTTTCCCGCCCTTCCCCCCGCGCACATCCTGCGACACGCTCGGCGCGGCCGCCGGCGGCTCATCCTCCTTCGTCATTTTGGCCACGACGAACCAGCCAACCAGAATGACCGCAATCGCCGCCCCGATGGTCACCCCCACAAAACTCCCCTGCTTCTTCACCCGCCGCCGACGTCGATAACCAATCGTCGCCGCCCCC
>JBGPEF010000084.1:0-13812 GCA_041482675.1 Tepidisphaeraceae bacterium
CGCGCTATCAGGAAGCTTTCATCGATCCAACGGAGCGAATTGGGAAATCCATCACGGAATTGACCGCTCTTGGGACGAAGATTGCCCCGCTGGCCGCCGCGGAGATCGATTCCGCCCGCAAGCTCGACGCCGAGCGCCTCAACGCGCTTGCAAAACAACTCACTGACCGTGACAAGCGGCACATTGACCATCCGCTGTATTCATGGGTTGTGCTTGGCAATGCCGCCGACTTCCCCCGCGCCCGGCAGGACCTGGTTGCGAAGATGAAGCGCGCGATCCAGGAGGATTCTGAGCACGCGGCGAATTCCATCGTCTTTGAACGCTTCGATAAGCCCACTTATGACGGCTGGTTTGTCACCGGCGATGCTTTCGGAAGCGGCCCGGCCCCGGCCGGCACAGTTTTCAATTCATCCGATCCCGCGCATCCCATCAAATCGATTCTTCCCGTGCAGGCGGCCGCCAGCGGCCGTCTCTCGCCGCGCCTCCAGGGCGCACTTCGCTCGCGCACCTTCGTGATTGACCGCGACAAAATCTGCTATCGCGTCCGCGGCGCTGAGGCCACCATCAAACTCATCATCGATGGCTTCCAGCGCATTCAAGACCCGATCTACGGCGGCCTGACGTTCAAGCCCAAATCCGACCGCTTCGACTGGCACGTGCAGGATGTCGCCCAATGGAAAGGGCACAAGGCCTACATCGAAATTCTCGACAACGGCAATGAGGAAGTGGCCGCGCAGGAAATTCGCTTCTGCAACCAGCCGCCGCCGGATGCGCCTGATGCGGCCATCGTGGCCATGCTCGATGATCCCGCTCTCACCTCGCCGCGCGAGCTGGCCCAGCGATATTCGGCCGCCGCTCCAATCGAGCTGCTCAATCTCGCACTCAAAAACCCAACAACGCACCCCGATCCGGCACTTTCAAAACTCATTTTCGAATTCGCGCGAATCGAATCGCAAATCCCAACACCGACTCGCGCCATCGCCGTCGCCGACGGCACCGGCGTGAACGAACGGGTCTTCATCCGCGGCAATTACAAAACTCCTGGTGATGAGGTCCATCGCCGATTTCTCGAGGCGATCGACGGCGATCAGCCGATCGAATCCCCCGGCTCCGGCCGCCTCCAGCTCGCTCATCGCATGCTCAGCAGCCAGAATCCCCTGCTCCCACGCGTCATGGTCAACCGCATCTGGGAGCACCATTTCGGCGAAGGAATCGTCCGCTCCGTGGATGATTTTGGCGTGATGGGCCAACCCCCGACCCATCCCGAGCTTCTCGATTTCCTCGCCCAACAATTCATTCGCAATGGCTGGTCGATCAAATCGATGCATCGGCTGATGCTCGTTTCCAGCACCTATCAAATGTCCAGCCAGCCCGATGTCTCCGCGACAAAAATCGATCCACAAAACAAACTCCTCGGGCATATACCCGTGCGCCGACTCGAGGCCGAGGCGATTCGCGATTCGCTTCTGGCCATCTCCGGCCGGCTGGACAAAACCATGTATGGTCCCAGCGTATTGCCGTATCTGACTCCATTTATGACCGGCCGCGGCCGCCCCGCCGTATCCGGCCCGCTCGATGGTGACGGCCGGCGCACCATCTATCTCAACGTTCGCCGCAATTTCCTCTCGCCGATGCTGCTCAACTTCGACTATCCGATCCCCGCCGCTCCGATTGGCCATCGCAGTGTCTCCAATGTTCCCGCACAAGCGCTGACGATGCTCAACAATCCTTTCGTGCTTCAACAGGCGCAGCTTTGGGCTAAGCGAGTGTTGGCCGAGCCAAAGCTGACGGCAGAGCAGCGCATCAACAATCTCTACGTCAGCGCCTTTGCCCGCCCGCCGCAGCCCGATGAGATGGCGGCCGCGATTGGGTTCCTCGAGGAACAGAAAAGACAATACGCCGATCCGCTCAAGCTCTGGACCGATCTTTGTCACGTCCTTTTCAACGTGAAGGAGTTGATCTTCGTGAACTGAGTCGTCGTACCACGGGCATCTTGCCCGTGCTCCAAATTGCCACGGGCGAGACGCCCGTGCTACAAAAATGCACTGCAATCGCTTCATTCCCCGCCCCCTCAGCCGCCGCGAAATGCTCCTGCGCTGCGCCAATGGCTTTGGCGCTGTCGCGCTCTCGACCCTCCTGTCCCAATCATCCGCCGCCGACTCCTCTTCAATCGAAAATCGAAAATCGAAAATCGAAAATTCCTCTCACTCGCCCCATTTCACCCCGAAAGCCAAAGCAGTCATTTTTCTCTACATGGACGGCGGGCCTTCGCAAATCGACACCTTCGACCCCAAGCCCCGCCTCGACCGCGAACACGGCCGGCCGATCCAGATGAAAGTCCCGCCGACGCAATTCGCCAACGTCGGCACCGTGCTGCGCTGCCCCTGGGAATTTCACCGCTACGGCCAGAGCGGCATCCCTGTCTCCGACCTCTTCCCCCACGTCGCCACCTGCGCGGATGATCTGTGCGTCATCCGCTCCATGACGTCCAATTCCTCGGTTCACACCAACGCCAACTATTTCCTGCACTCCGGCAACAGCCAGCAGGGCCGGCCCACCATGGGCGCGTGGGTCACCTATGGCCTGGGCAGCGAATGCCAGAATCTTCCCGGATTCGTCGTCCTCGACAGCGGCCAGATTCCCCCCGGCGGCCTCGACATGTTCAACAGCGGATTTCTCCCGGCGACCTACCAGGGCTCGATCTTCAAGCGCAGCGACGTCCCCGTCGCCGATCTGGCCCGCAGCGAGCCCACCGCTGCCATTCAGAGCAGCAAGCTCTCGCTGATGCGCAAGCTCGACCACGGAATCCTTGGCCGAATGAGCGATGACAAAATCGAATCGGCCATCTCCAATTACGAGCTGGCCTTCCGCATGCAGAGCGCCGTCCCCGAACTGACCGACATCTCCAAAGAAACCAGCGCGACGCGCGCGCTTTACGGCCTTGACGATAAGAAAACCGAGATCTTCGGCAGTCAATGCCTCCTCGCCCGCCGTCTCGTCGAGCGCGGCGTGCGCTTCGTCGAGGTCCTCTGCCCCCCCACCGGCGGCGACCGCTGGGACCAGCACTCCGATCTCTTCAAGGGCCACACCGATAACGCCATCGCCGTCGACAAACCCATCGCCGGACTGTTAAAAGATCTCAAATCCCGCGGCCTGCTCGACTCGACTCTGATCTTATGGGGCGGCGAATTCGGCCGAACCCCCATGGCCCAGGGCACCAACGGCCGCGACCACAACCCCTTCGGCTTCACCGTCTGGCTGGCCGGCGGCGGCGTCAAGGCCGGCACCATTTACGGCGCCACCGATGATTACGGCTATTACACCGTCGAAAATAAAATGGAAATGTACGACCTCCACGCCACCATGCTCCATCTGCTGGGGATGGACCACAAAAAATTAACCTATCGCTTTGGGGGAAGGGATATGCGGTTGACGGATGTGCATGGGGAGGTGATTCGAGAGATCATCGCATGATGCCGGTTTTCAAACCGCACGCTTAAAGCGCGAAACCGGCACCTGAATCGTCTTCTTCACATTGGTTTCGCTGCGCGCCATTCGCTCCAGTTGTTCCAGCACCGGCCCCTTGTAGATGCGCTGACCGCAATCACGGCAAACCCCCACCGGGACATCCTCAAACTCGTGCAGCTTCCCACCAATTCGGCGATCCACCGTCAGCCGCTTCTCGACCACGACGCCGCCGCAGTTCTCGCAACGCCCGTATTTCGCTTTGTTATTCGTCTTCTGCATAGGCTGTGATGACTCGAACTTCTTTTAGTTCGGTAAATCGGCAGACCACATACATCGCTCGACCATCGAGAGCCGTTCCAACAATTATATACCGTGTGCCTCGCGGATCCCGTGTCAGTTTCCTTCTTATCTCCCCGGTGAGTAGTGCGTTTCGCAGATCCAGTGGCCCAAAACCATCCGCCTCGGCCTCCAGTATGGCATGCTCCGTCACCTCATACCGGCCGTCTCGAACCGCCGCCATGATTCGACCAAGAATTGCCGAATTCTTCACCTATCCAACTCCGCCGCAATCACATTCGTACTCCCCAGGATCGCCACCACGTCCGAAATCATGTGCCCCTCGATCAACTTCGGAAACACCTGATAATTAATCAGCGAAGGCGGCCGCGTCCGCACCCGCCAGGGCACGTTGTCCCCCGCGCTGACGATGTAATACCCCAGCTCCCCGTTGGCCGACTCGATGCAGCTATAAACCTCCCCGCGCGGCGCGGCAAATCCGCGATTGGTCATGATCAGCTCAAAATGCTGGATCAACCCCTCGATCGAGCTGTACACCTGGTCCTTGGGCGGCAAAACTTCCTTCCCCTCCGGGCTCACATTCACCGGCCCGCCGGGCAGATTGTCGATGAGCTGGCGGACAATGTGCATCGATTGTTGCATCTCCTCCAATCGAACCAGATATCGCGCATAGACATCGCCCGTCTCCATCACCGGCACCTTGAAATCCACCGCCGGCGCGCCCTTGCCATCCCAGTTGTCGGCGAAGCACAGATACGGCTCATCCTTGCGAATGTCCCGCCGAACTCCGCTGGCCCTCGCCATCGGCCCGGTCATGCTCCAGGCGATCGCCTCCTCGCGCGTCAGCGCCCCGATGCCCTTGGTGCGATCGACAAAGATCCGATTCTTCGACAGCAGCCGCTCCACATCCTCGCACGCCTTCGGGAGCGAATCATCCACAAACTTCTTCACCATCCGCTTGAACACCGCCTCATCCGGCAGATCCATGTTCAACCCCCCCACCCGCGTCCAACTCGTGTGAAACCGCTGGCCGCTCATGAACTCAAAAATGTCGTAGATCGCCTCGCGCTCGTTGAACCCGTGAAGAAACGCCGTGAACGCCCCCAAATCCAAACCGGCCGCCCCAACGCAAAGCAGGTGCGACTGAATCCGCCCCAACTCCCCCGCGATCGTCCGCAGCGCCTTGCACCGCGGCGTGATCTCGATCCCCATCAATTTCTCGGCCGCCCCGTGCCACGGCAGCTCATTGTAAATCGGCGCGGAATAATCCATCCGGTCCACGATGGTCACATACTGGTTGTAATTGAGATGCTCCCCCAGCTTCTCGAATCCGCTGTGCAGATATCCAATGTGCGGCGTGCAGCGAATCACCCGCTCCCCATCCAGCTCGAGCACCAGGCGCAGCGTCGTGTGAGTGGCCGGATGCTGCGGGCCAAAGTTAAGCGTCCAGCGATTGTCGCCGCCGCGCTGGCTGTCGAGCGGGAGCAACTCCGGCGAAGCGGGACTGAGCGTGTAGGGCATCGCGAACTTTCTCCAATCCCCCTTCCGTAAAGGGCCGGATTATATCCAGCGGGGCCTCTTGCGCCACATCAGTATTAGCTGATATTTTGCGTTGATCGCGGGCAATGGTTACGATGTTTCTACACATAGGAAAATCGTGTCAGGCAAAAGGGCAGGGCTCTGGAGGCATCTCATGTTAAGCGCCAAAATCTGCGGCGGAATCGTTTTGGGAGCTGTTGGCGCTTTGCCATTCGTGGCCGACGCAGTGCCGATTACCCCCGTTGCAGTTGTAGGACATCCAGCGCCTGGAATGGGCGGAAATTTCGACAATGTTTACAACATAACCATTAATGACGCAGGGTTGGTATCAACCAAAGCTACTGTTCGCAATCCAGCCTACAACAGCGCTTTGTGGATTGGGACGCCCACAAGCTTGCAGCTACTTGTACGGATGGGCCAAGTGGCGCCGGACACGCCGCCCGAAACAATTTTCAACGACCTCGAACCAGGTCTTCCGGTTCCCATCGGCAGCGATGGGCAAATTGTCTTTGAGGCGAATATAGAGGGCCCTACGTTTCCTGACATCATGAATAACGGCATCTGGGGAGGCCCTGCTGGCGCGCCTCACTTGATCGCGCGGGTTGGTGTCCCTGCTCATGGCGTCCCCGGCGCCACGTACGGTTATTATGCGGATTTTGATTTTTTTTCTGTCGCTTCGGGAAGAATTATCTATCCGAACCAACTTGCCGGGGGCTCGATAACCGAAGCGAACAAATACGGTCTTTGGGAAGGTCCAATCAATTCCCCCGAGCTACTGTTTCGCTCGCCCCAGCACGCCCCCGGAACTCCTGACGGCGTCAATTTTGGACGATTTATCTACACGCAGCTTAACTCCGCCGGCCAAATCTCATTCGTGAATCTCTTGACCGGGCCGGCTGTCACAAATGACGATTCTGTCTCGATGTGGGCCGGTCCTCGCACCGATCCTCATTTGGTTTTCCGAGCCGGATTAGATGCTCCAGGGACGCCGCCAGGCGTGAAGTTTGCCAATGGCTGGACACACTTGCCGCTGCATTTGAATGATCAAGGCAAGGTAATCTTCTATGCCAGTTTGTCTGGGCCCGGATTAGACGACACGAACGATTCTGGAATCTTCGCCGGCCCCCCTGCCGCACTTGAACTCATCGCTCGTGCTGGCTCTCACGCGCCTGGAACAGCTCCTGGAGTCGTTTTCTCAAAAACCCTCGAGCAAGTTGCCGCCCCATTTCTATTTAATTTTGACGAAATCAAACAGAACAACATCGGCACGATTGCTTTCAAAGGTCGGATCACCGGTCCCGGCATCACCTCTGCCAACGACGAAGGATTGTGGATCGGTGCCGCCGGCGCAATGAAGCTTTATGTATCGGAAGGATACCAGGCGCCGGGAATGCCTCCAGGCGTGGTGTTTTCACGCATCCAAAATGGCGGGAGCATCCTGACCCCCTTCACGCTTCTTCGTCTCACCGACACCGATCAAATCGCTTTCATGACCGGTGTTACGGGGCCCGGAGTGAATTCGACGAATCAAATCGGTTTGTTTGCCAGCGATGGCAATGGAAATCTCGGCCTCATCGCTCGCAGCGGCGATTTCATGGACGTGGGGAACGGCGAGCTGCGGCAAATCACTCAACTCTGGCCTGAATCATTCAACTCTGTGAACCAGCTTTCTTTTCTGGCATATTTCACCGACGGCACCAACGGCGCCTTCATAGCCACAGTCCCCGAACCCGGCGCATTAGTCCTGCTCGCCTCCGCCCTCTTCGCCGCGCACCGACTCGCGCGAAAACGCCGCGCCTGAGCGAAACCAGCCACATCCAATGTTACCACCGCCGACATTATCGGACCCGCCCGCCTCGCCGGGTTGCGCGGACGCGGTTGCGATCCATCCCAGGAGGACTCACGATCGGATTCTCCAAGACCGTCGCCTTCTACTTCACCGGCTAAACTAAAGCCCTCGACCTCTCCATCCTGAAACTCGGCTTCGAAGTCAGCAAGACCAAGCTCATGGCCCCCGGCCGAAGCTGCATGAAAGGCTCCCCACCCGGCGCGCAAATTCACATCGCGATCTCCCCTCGAGCCGTGATGCCACAGCGGGAAATAATCACATATATTAGATAAATCTGATATTAATTCCCCGATGCATATTGCATCCCCGCCCCACCCTGCTAATCTGGCTGCGCATCCTGTTCCACGTGGAACACGACCATTCAAACCCGTCGCACGGGAAAGGAGTCCCATGTCCACCCAGCAAAAAAACAAGCCCCGGCTCGGCCGCGGCCTCAGCAGCCTGATCTCCATCTCCGAGCTGCCGGTCGAAGCCGAGATCAAACCGAAGGCCGCCGCTACGCCGAGTGCCCACCCCCCCACTCTGTCTACACCCCAAGCCAACCCAACCGAAATCCCCCTTGCCCAAATCCAGCCCAACCCCCACCAGCCCCGCCGCTCGTTCGATGAATCCACCCTCGCCGACCTCGCCGCTTCCATCAAATCCACCGGCCTCATCCAGCCCATCCTCGTCCGCAAAGTCGGCCAGCAATTCCAGCTCATCGCCGGCGAACGCCGCGTCCGCGCCGCCAAGCTCGCCGGCCTGTCCACCATCCCCGCCCTGCTCCGCGATGTCGATACGGTCACCCAGGCCCAGATGGCCCTCATCGAGAACATCCAGCGCGAAGACCTCAACCCCATCGACCGCGCCCAGGGCTACCGCGCCCTCATCGACCAGCTCGGCCTCACCCAGGCCGAACTGGCCGGCCGCCTCGGCGAAGATCGCTCCTCCATCGCCAATTTCCTCCGCCTCCTGGACCTCTCGGACTCCGTCAAAACCATGGTACGCGACGGCCAACTTTCCGTCGGCCACGCCAAGCTCATCGCCGGCATCTCTGACATCCTCGAGCAGGAACGCCTCGCCAACCTGGTCCTCCTCCAGGGCCTCTCCGTCCGCAACCTCGAGCGCGCCATCAAGGAAGGCCCTCGGCATGACACCAAAAGACCCACCCCCACCGGCCCCGCCGCCCATCTCCAGGACCTTGAGAAAACCATCTCCCGCCAGCTCGGCCTGCGTATCCAACTCCGCGCTGCGGCCAAAAAAGGCAAAGGCCGGCTGATCATCCACTACGCGAGTTTGGATCAATTCGATGAGCTCTTGGCCCGGCTGAAGGTGAGCGCTGAGTAGGGCGGTCGTGTTCCACGTGGAACACCACGCCCCCCCAGTCGGATAGACATCGCGAATAGTGACAGGATCCTGATGCGATGCCAGGAGCGCTGATGTCCATCCTGCTGATCGGCTACACCTGCGGCAACCCTCCTCCCAATCCCATGGAGGTCCACTTCTATAGTGTCGTCCCCTACATCGTCCTCCTCACTGTGATCGGCGTTGTCCTCATCCTTCGGATGGGAGTTTGGCTCTCCAGCCTGACCAGCCGCCCCCGAGGAATGTTCGCGAGCTTTTATGCTCGTCGCATCCGGAGCGGCCACTGCCCAAATTGCGATTATGACCTACGCGCCACTCCCGACCGCTGCCCCGAATGCGGCCATTCGGTGCCTCAACCCCCATCGAATGTTTTGAAATAAGCAAACTCGTCGACCTACTGCACCGCCACCTCTACGAAAGCCCTCTCCACCTTCCCCTCCTTCGCCTGGCAGACGAAATATCCCTTCTCCTTGGTCCCATCGTGATTTTTCACATGGAACGAGCAGCAGCGGTTGGTGGTCACGATGGCATCGCCAAATTTTCGCTCCGTGAAGGCGTGATAGTGGCCGCCGAAGATCGAGCGGAGATTGGTTGGCTTGAACTGCTCCAAAACTGCATCCGCGTTGGTAGCGCGATTGGTCACCTTATCACCCAGGGGGAAATGCGTGAACAAAATCGTGGGCCGTTTTTTATCCAGCTTGGGAGTTGTCTCCGCGATGTAATCCAGCGTCGGCTTCAGAATGGCCACCTTGGCCTTGGTGCCATCCGTGGAATCTAAGGCTACGAATTGCCATCCTTTGTGATCAAATGTGTAATTAACCATTTTGGGCATCAACTCTTCGTACGCGCTGCGATCGTTCTTCGGGGTGTAGTCGTGATTTCCCAGGACGGTGTAAAGCGGCATCTTCAAACCCTTGAACAAATCGCGCACCACCGAGATCTGCTCGGCCGAGCCGCTCTCGGAGAGGTCGCCGGCGATGATGCAAAAGTCCATCGGCTCCTTTGTGGCCGCCATCGAGGCGATTACTTTTTCGAAGAAGGACACGCAATTTTTGTCGAAAAAGTGCAGGTCATTGACGACCAGGAAGCCGAAGTTCTCACCGACCGAATCATCCGCCCACAGCGCCCCCGGCCAGGCGGCCGAAGCCAGCAGAGTCGATGCCCCGACCTTCAAGAGCCGCCGCCGCGACAGGTTTTTCATGGATTGCATTCCCCGATTCTACAGCACTAGTCGAACACGATCACGCCGCGGGCCACTTCGCCGCCCAGCATCGCCGCGAACGCATCGTTGATCTGCTCCAGCTTGAACTGCCGCGAGATCAGCTCATCCAGCCGCAATTTGCCGGCCGCGTACAGCTCCAGAATCAGCGGGAAATCCCGCCGCGCGTTGATGCTGCCGTAGTAGCACCCCTTGATCACTTTCTCCTGCCGCGTGATCACCGCGCCGGGCAGATTGGTCCCGCTGCCCATCGGAGATAATCCGGCCAGCACCAGTTGCCCGCCGGGACGCGCTGCACCCAGGCCAATTTCCTGAAGCGCCGGCAATCCAACTGCCTCAAACACACAGTCGGCGCCGCGCCCGCCGGTCAGGGCGCGGATCCTGGTCAGCATCTGCTCATCGGCCATCACCGCCGCGGTCGCGCCAAGCTTTTTGGCCATCTCCAGTTTGGCCGGATGCTTGTCCACGGCGATGATCGTGCCCGCCCCGCACAGCTTCGCGCCCTGCACGATGCTCAACCCCACGCCACCACATCCCAGCACGACCACGCTCTCTCCCGCGCGCACGCCGGCCGTGTACATCACCGCGCCAACACCGGTTGCCACCGCGCATCCCACCAGCGCTGCCACCGCCAGCGGCACATCGCGCCGAACCGCCACACAGCTCTCCTTGGGCACGACTGCGTATTCCGCGAAGCTGGCCAGGCCGCAGAAGTGATGGACGCTCAGGCCCCGCCACTTCAGCCGCGTCGTGCCATCCAGCATGGTCCCAGCCCAGATCGGCCCGATGAAAGTCTCGCACAGGTTGGGTTTGCCACGTTCGCAATAGAAGCAGCGCCCGCAGTCCGGCGCCCAGTTGAAGATCACATGGTCTCCCACCTTCAGCCCTAGCACGCCGGCCCCCAGCGCCTGGACCACTCCCGCTCCCTCATGCCCGGCCACCACCGGCATCGGATGTTTGGTTGCCCCCGAGACCAGATGCTGATCGCTATGACAGACCCCGCTGGCCCCCACGCGCACCAACACTTCTCCCGGCTGCGGGTCCTCCAGGGTCAGCTCATCCACCACAAACCGGCTCTGCGGCTCGCGCAGTATCGCACCCCGAATCTTCATGGTGGCCGGATTATAGCGACACGCCTGGGCATCCGTAGAATGGCCGCAGCCATGAACGCCTCCGAGCTGGCCTCCAAAATTGACCATTCTCTCCTGAAGCCCGAAGCGATGGCGCCGGAGATTCACAGGCTCATCGCCGAGGCGATCGAGCATCGCTTTGCCGCGGTCTGCATTGCGCCGGCGTTTGTGGCGAAGGCGGCCATCGAGCTGCGCGGGAGCGGCGTGGCGCTTTGCACGGTCATTTCCTTCCCGCATGGCGCCTCCAAGCCGACCATCACAGCCATTGAGGCGACCAGCGCGGTCAAGGATGGGGCGGAGGAGCTGGATGTGGTGGCGCATCTGCCGAATCTGATCAACAACAATTTTGAGGCGGCGCGGCTGGAACTCATCGAGCTGGTCCGCGCGTGTCGGGCGGCCCGGCGGGAGACGGTGATCAAGGTCATCATCGAATCGGCCGCACTGCTGGCTCTTGGCGCGGATCGCGGGGAGGCGGCCATTGCCATCGCTTGCCGGGCGATCCGAGAATCGGGGTGTGACTTCGTCAAGACCTCGACGGGTTTCCATCCGGCCGGCGGGGCGTCGGTGGAGGCGGTCAGGCTGATCAAGAAGTATGCCCAGGGGCTGCAAATCAAGGCGGCGGGGGGGATACGCGATTTGGCGACGGCAAGGGCGATGCTGGAGGCGGGGGCGGATCGGCTGGGGTGCTCCAATTCCGTTTCCATCGTGCAGGAGGCCAAAGCAATGATATAATTCGAATGGCAGGCCGACTATGGCGTAGGGGCTTTTGCCGATGGTGTTATGGGGCCAGGTGTTTACGGGGTATTGGTGATGTTGATTCGGACACTGATCGTGAGGAATGTGCGGCGCTGGTTTATGGTCTCTGCGCTTCTGGTCTGGCTGGTTCCGATGCCAGCGCGGGCGGGCGAGCAGAAGGAGACGCGGCAGCCCTGGTTCCTGCATTGCAACGGCATCGGCGGCGAGCGGGTTTGCGACCACACGTTGCTGAGCGGCCTGACGGCGGGGGGGTTTGAGGCTGATTACCACATTTATGACTGGACCGAGGGTGAGACGGGGATCGTGGCGCTTCAGCGGCACGACCAGCATCCGATCGAGGCCCGGAAGGTGGCGGACCTGATCATCCAGGAACACGCGGCCAGTCCAGGCACACCGATCTTCCTCAGTTGCCACAGTGGTGGGGCGGCCATCATGACCTGGGCGCTGGAGTTGCTGCCGGATGAGATCAAGGTGGAGTCGATCGTCATGTTTGCGCCGGCCCTGTCGCCGGAGTATGACCTGACGAGGGCGCTGCGGCATGTGAAGAACAAGCTGTATGTCTTCTCC
Organism: Tepidisphaeraceae bacterium; assembly: GCA_041482675.1. Taxonomy (GTDB): domain Bacteria; phylum Planctomycetota; class Phycisphaerae; order Tepidisphaerales; family Tepidisphaeraceae; genus JBGPEF01. The sequence goes on from JBGPEF010000084.1 coordinate 12,170, forward strand.
AGCCCGCATGACTTTGTGGTGCTGAGCACGGGGACCAAGATGTTCGGGACGATGGATGGCGTGCGCTGCGAGGCGGCGGGGCTGAAGGGGTTTGTGCAGCCCAAGTCGGCCGACGCGGAGCAGTATCGGAAGGTCGTGCCGCAGCCGTATCAGCGGTGGTGGGCGATGAAGTTTGGCAACGTGGGCAGCCATATCTGCGGGATGCGAACCCGGTTTGCGCGGGACTATGTGGCCAAGCTGTTGCTGACCGGCAAGCCGCCGGCGGATGACGATGCGGCGGAGCGGCCGACGACGCGGCCGGTGGAAGCCAAAGCGGCGTTGCAATGAGCTTGTCGGATTCTGCGAGCTTGTCGGATTCTTCAAGAGAGTCTCCCCCTATTTCCAAAACCAGGTGGCCTTTGTGGCGCATCGTTATGGCGTACGCCATTTTGCTGGCGATCGCGTTCATGTCGATCTGGGTGATTGATCGGCGGGTGGATGAGCTGGCACAGCCCGCGGCCGCGCCGGCGGGTGGGCCGCAAGCAGGGCGATAGCGGCGAGGAGTCCGTGGATGAGGACGGCGGGGAGGATGCTGGTGGGCATCTGGTAGGGGATGTCATCGCCGATGTTGGTGAGGCGGTAGGCGATGCGATGCTGCGGCCAGGGGACGGGGAATGACTGGGACATTGCTCCTTGTATTGCGAATGTAGGATTGCCAACTACCAGGGCGGCGACGGTGGGCGCGGAGGATTGGCCGTGCAGGGCGGGGGCGAGCCAGATGGGCCAACTGAGCCAGGCGAGAGAGAGAATGACCACGACGGCGGGGGGGATGCGAACTTTTGCGAGCAGGGCGGCGAGGGCAGCGATGGCGAGGGAGTAAAAGAGCAGCACCAGCGTGGCGCGGGACCATTCCCCGAGGGTGATGGTTTGGTTGAAAGTGCAGGAGAGCCAGATGAGGGAGATGGGGGTGATGATGCCGGCGAGGAGGGAGGCGCGATGCGGCAAGCCATGTTCGGAGACGATGAGCATGGGGGAGAGGATGGAGGCGAGAACCAGTCCTCCGAAGAAGAGCCCGAGGTTGCGACCGATGGCGAGGGCGAAGTAGAGGGAGAAGGAGAGGGAGAGGAGGAAGGAGAAGCCAGCCATTCGAATGTCGGGCAGGAGTGTCCGTGGATTGTCGGGCAGGAGTGCCCGACCTACCGCCACGGGCGGGACGCCCGTGCCACGTAATGAATTTGAGTTTGCCCCCGTTGTCATGGTCTGGTCTCCGGTTGCTTGGCGGGTTCGATGATGAGCCAGATGGGGGTGTTGCGCTTGGGCATGAGGTCGGGGTTGATTTCCCATTCGAGGGATTCGTTCTTGTTGCTTTTGAGCTGGGGGATGTCGATGACGGTGTGCTCGAAGTTGACGAGGGTGATCAGGTAGCCGGTGACGTCGGCGGCGTACTCGCCATCGTCGAGGGCGGGGGCACCGACGAAGACCCAATTCACATCGGGCATGGCGGCTTTTTCCTTCACGGAGCGCATGAGGCGCGAGGCGGGGAGGGTGATGGTTTTACCGTCGCGCTGGAACTCGCAACTGAGCTTCAGGGCGGGGCCTTTGGGGGGAATCCATGTGTTGTCGGGCTCGGAGAATTTGACGGGCTGGCCGGGCTGGAGGCCGAG
>JBGPEF010000085.1:0-13598 GCA_041482675.1 Tepidisphaeraceae bacterium
ACTCCACCGGCCCCAAATCCGAGGAGGGGAGGAAAAGATCCTCCCAAAACTCCCTAAAACACGGCCTCTGCACCACCGCCCTCCTCCCCACCGAGAACGCCCTCGCCTACGACACCTTCTCCCACGAAATGCGCGACTCCCTCCAACCCAAATCCCCCCCCGAACTCATGCTCGTCGAACGCATCACCCAACTCCACTGGCGTCTCCGCCGCGTCTCCGCCGCCGAATGCGAAATCTTCAACCAACTCGACGACACCCGTCTCGAGCACCTCCAATCCCTCCACGACCAGGCCCTCCATGCCCACCACGACCACAACAAATACCGCCACACCGCCAAAATCCAAATCCCCCCTCCCGAATCCCCCAACCTCTCCCCCCGCCAATCCTCCGAAATCCTCGCCCACACCTTCATCCACCACGAGGACAAAACGAACCCATTCCTAAAACTCCAGCGCTACGAATCCCACCTCCAGCGCTCCCTCGCCAGTTGCTACAAAGAGCTAAGAGCCCTCCAAAAACACCGCCTCGAAAACCCCAGGACCTACGAAGAAGAAGAACCCACCACAAACAACAAACCACAAACAACAAACCAACTTCAAAACGAACCCAATTCCCCTCCAATTCCACACAAACACGACCTCCTCGCCGGCATGTCCTTCCCCGACATCGAACGCCTTCTCCACAATTCTCTCGTCAATGACCCCCCAACAAAGGAGGAAAGCCCTCAAACAAACCCCCGCTGAGGCGGATCCGATGTAGCAGGCGTGGACAGCAAACCCAGAGGCAATCGCCAGTCGATCTCTGGCCAATCTCCCTTCAACCTGCTACTTCTGTCCCCCCATGCCAAAAACCAAAGGCACGACCAAAACCCCCGCCTCCCTCGGCTACACCTTCCCCCCCGAATGGCATCCCCACGCCGCCACCTGGTTCTCCTGGCCCCGCCCCGAGGGCATCTCCTTCCCCGACAAATACCACACCGTCCCCCCCAACCTCGCGGCCATCATCCGCGAGATCGTCCCCCGCGAGCAGGTCCACATCAACGTCCCCAACCGCAACTGGGAGCGCATCGTCCGCCAACAGCTCGCGGAAAACCGCTGCCCGACCACCAACGTCTATTTCCATCCTATTAAAACCAACGAATCCTGGTGCCGCGACCACGGCCCGGCCTTCGTCCTCCGCAAATTTCCGGGGGAAAAAGGAAAAACCGAAGCCGCGATCGTCGATTGGGCCTTCAACGCCTGGGGCGGCAAATATCCCCCTTACGACGATGATGACGCCGTCCCCACCCACATCGCCAAAGAGCTCAAGCTCCCCGTCTTCAACCCCGGCATCGTCATGGAAGGCGGCGCAGTCGATTTCAATGGGACGGGGACGATTCTGACCACCGAATCCTGCCTCCTCAACAAAAACCGCAACCCCACCCTCTCCAAAAAACAAATCGAGCAATACTTGAAGGATTACTACGGCCAGAAACACATCCTCTGGCTCGGCGAAGGCATCGCCGGCGACGACACCGACGGCCACATCGACGACCTGGCCCGCTTCCTCAACCCCACCACCATCGTCACCGCAATCGAAGACGACCCCAAAGACGACAACTACCAAATCCTCCAGGACAACCTCAAACGCCTCCGCTCATTCAAAGATTTCAACATCCTCACCCTCCCCATGCCCGGCCGAATCGAGCACGACGGCCAGCGCCTCCCGGCCACGTATGTGAACTTCTACTTCATCAACGGCGCACTTCTCGTCCCCACCTACGGCCACAAAACCCTCGACAACCGTGCCCTCTCCACTCTGCAAAAACACTTACCCAAACACAAAGTCATCGGCATCAACTGCACCGAACTGATCTGGGGCCTGGGGGCGATTCATTGTCTGACGCAACAGCAACCAAAATTCTAAGCCGCTCATTTACCCAACGCCTTCGCCACCGTGGCCTTGAGTTCGGTCAACTGGATGTCCCTCGCAATCACCTTGCCATCCGGCCCAATCAGCATGTAGGACGGGAAACTCCGCAGGCTCAGCACCTGGTAGAGATTGGTCTTCTGCCCCGCGAAGGCTTGTGGCCACTTGATTTCGTTTTTGGCGACGAAACTTTTGGCGACCTCCACCTTTCGATCGAAGCTCACGCCCACAATGGCCAGCCGGTCTTTTCCGTAGGCTTCGTAGAGCTCCTTGACCGTCGGAATGTCGGTCGAGGAAGCAACCCAGACGTGCAGGAGCAGGTGCTTGCCGCGGAAAGCATCGAGCTTCAGCGGCTTGGCGTCCAGATCGACCAAGTCGAGCTCCGGCATCATATCGCCGACCAGAATCCTCTTGATGGCCTTCATCTCGAAGCTTCCGGCATCGAGCGGGTCATCGCTGCGGCCGCCGGGGATTTCGGGCATGGTCAGCTCGCCACTTCCCATCGCCACCGCCTCGCCAAACTGGCCCTTGGTGTCGCTGGCGTTGAGATAGAGCTGATATTTGCCCGGCACGACATCATCGACGCGAAACGTGCCATCATCGGCCACCTGAAAACTGTAGTGGCGAGTGTTCTTCATCTGCGCCTTGTACTCCGGCGTTTCGGTGTATTTTTTCCACCACTCGCGCTGCTGGTCCTCGGGCAGGTCTTCAAAGCCCTTGGGCAATGGCGGCTCGGCCTGTTTGGTGGAGATTCCGCCGCCGAGCGTCCACCCCTGCCCGGCGGCCTCCTTGGGGAGGGTGATCTTGCCGATCACGGGGCGGCCGACGCCGCCGAGCTGCACCTTGGCGGTCTCGCCGCCTTTGATGGTCACCAGCGCCGTGTGCGTGGAGATGCTGGTCGTGTAGCGGGCCGTGGTTCGACTCATGACCTGCCGGCTGACCTGCGCATCTCCGGCCGGGGCGCGCTCGAAGACGAAATTGCCATCCTTATCCGTGTTGGTGTCATACTGAATCCAGAATCGCGGCGCCTTCTCTTCGTAGGGACGATTGAGGCTCATCGTCACGTTCTGGTTGGCGCCGGGCTTGGAACCCATCAGCAGTTTCCCCTCGACGCGGCCCCAGGGCAGAAGCTTGATCTCGGTGGATTTCTTGAATTGCTCCTGGGTCACCTCGGCATACCCGGCCGGGCCGGCGGCGACGATCAGGAACGCCTCGACTTGCGGGACAAATTCAAACTTGCCTTCGTCGCTGGTCTTGACCATCGGAGAATTGCCGTTCATGCGGCCGTCCAGCACGCCGTTGCGCATGGATGCGCCGGTGGATGCCGTGGTCAGAACCACATCCACGCCGGCGGCCGCGGAACCGTCGGGAAGTTTGACGATGCCGGCGGGGCCAGTTCCTTTGGTGAGCTTCACGTCGAAGGTGACATCGGTCTCTTCGGGTTTATAGCCGGGCGAAATCGCGGGGAGATAACCGGGGGCTTCGATGCGGACGTAGCGGAATGGATAGGGCTCGGTGGACTCCATTTCGAATTTGCCATCCCTGCCGGAGACAGAGCTATAGTCGCGCTGCCAGGAGATCTGCTGTGGCTGCGCGGCATTGGCCCCGGGAGTGGCCCAGGCCAGGCCCTGGATCACGCGAAAGCTGCTGATGGGAGCACCGCCTTCGGCATCGACGACCATTCCGTGGATTTTCTGCGGGGGTTGAAGGGTGATGACGTATTCGGTCTCCGAAGGCGTGACCTTGAAATGCCGCAGCGACTGAAAGCCCTGCTTTCCCATATCGATCAGCACTTCATCGGCCGGCGCTTCCTTCCAGAGGAACGTGCCGTCGGCCTTGGTGTCGACGCGCCATTCCAGGCTGCGGTTGCCGCGCCAGGTGTCGGCCGCCACGAACGCGCCGCGCACCGGCTTGCCGGCGGTATCGACGATCTTGCCCTTGACGATATTGCCCGGTGCGAGGCGGATTTCCACGGGCGGTATGTCCTTGGCGACGCTCACCTGCTTCAACTCCGGGGCAAAGGTCTTGGCGGTGACGGTGAGAACAATGGGCCCGGGGCGGGCGTTGGGGAAGGCGAATTTTCCATCCGGGTCGGTCTTGATCTTGGGATTGTTGCTGCCGAATCGATCAGCGCCCTGCGCCACCGATGCCCCCGGGATCGGCTTGCCGCCCTGGTCGAGCACCACGCCACTGAGCACGATGCCGCGTTTCATCACGCTCACGGCGGTCAGGGCGCGCAGCTCGGCGTCGGCGGGCCGGGGCGTCGTGCCAAAACTCTCATCGCTGATGAAATTGGGATGACTCAGTCGCAAGGAAAGATTCGTCAAATCGGCCGGGACGACATCGCATCGCCATTTCCCTTCCTCGTCGGTTTTGAAGGGTCCCTCGGTCATGTACATGGAGCTGCGCCCGCCGGAAGGATCGCCGGGGAAAAGCAGGCCGACGTCAGCGCCACGAATCGGATTGCCACTCTCATCCCTGACGACGCCGCCGATGGTTGTTCCCTTCTCCAGCGCCAGCACATAGGTGGCCGGGATGGCTTCGCCGCGCCAGTCCATGCGCTTGGTGACGTAGCCTTCCAGCTTCGCCGAGATGCTCAAATACTTCGGGTCCTCCGGCGGCAGCATGAGCCAGGCACGGCCCTGTTGTTCGGTGCGGTCCTTTCGGTTTCCGCCGCCGCCGCCCTGCATATTGATCGACAGTTCCGCGCCGGCCAGCGGCTGCTTGCTGGCGGCATCGATGACCTGAATTTCCAGATCGCGATCGACCGCCTGGCCGCGCGCGGGGGCCTTCGCCCCCCCACCGGCGGCGGCGGGCGGCGCGGCCGGATCGTTCGACGGCCGGCGCGACTCCGGGCCGGTGAGCGGGACGGCGGAAACGCCCGGGCCGGGCGGGGTTTCCTTAAATTTGAGAATGATCAGGACCAACGCCAGACAGGCCAGCACGCAAACCACCACCAACCCCGCCACCCGCATAGAACCACGACGCACAGTATTCATCGAATCCTCCCTACAAGACAAAAGACGTCCGGCCCAGCGCAGAATAACCGATCCTTCAATCGCCACTGCTCCGTCACTCAATTTGAGTATCCCAGCCGCCCAAAAGTTGCACCCCTCATCAGTTTTTCACCACCTTTCCCACCTCCTCCTTCAAAGTCTCAATCCTCGTCACATTATTAATCAGCTTCCCATCTGCCCCGATCAGCAGATGCGCGGGATATTCCGGTTCTCCCAAATCCTCATAAGCGGTCGAATTAATTCCCACATACGCCTGCATCCACTTCATCCCATTGCTCTGGGCAAACGCTTTCCCCGTGACCAGCCGGCTATTGGTGCAGACCCCGATCACCACTAAACGCGCATCCTTCCCATACTGCTCATCGATTTCCTTCAGCACCGGCAACTCCGCCAACACCGTTTTGTTCCTGCTGGACCAGAAATAAATCATCACCGCCTTGCCCTTCAAATCAGCCAACTTCACCGGTGGCCCCTCGATTGTTTTCAAAATCACCTTCGAAAGATCCACACCCACCTTAATCTTTACCGGCGTCTGAAACTCCATCGTCCCCACATTCAGCGGCTCATCGCTCTGCCCGCCGGGGATCTCCCCCATCGTCACATCCATTCGCGTCATCGCCAGCGTACGCCGATTTTCCGTGGCCGGATCGGTAGCCCTGATCTGAATCTCATAAACTCCCGGTGCTGCATCCTCCACTCGAAAAGATCCATCATCCTCGATCGCGAATGCATAATATTTGCCGGAGGCATTAAGAGCCTTCCACTGTTCACTCTCCTGATACTTCTTTTGCCACTCCTGGATTTGCTCCCGCGTCCACTCGTCATAACCCTCCGGCAGCTGCGGCCGCGCCTGCTTTGTCTGCAGCGTTCCGCTCACGTTCCACCCCCGACTCACCGGATCATTCGGCACATTTACTTTCCCAATCAGCGGCCTCCCCTTGCCCCCCACCTGCACGTTCACCGTCTCCCCAGGTCTGACATCGATCTTCTCCGGATGCGAATAGGTATATGCGCTATATCGCCCCAGCTTCTGCAACCCCATCTGCCGACTTACCTTCATCTCCTTCGGAACCACCCGCTCAAAAACAAAATTCCCCTCCTGATCGCACTTGGCCTCATACTCAAAATGAATTTGCTCGTTCTTGGGATTGTAATTCCATTTGTAATTCAACTTCACCATCTCATTCGGCCACGGCTTAGACCCCTTCATCAATTTCCCCACCACTCTGCCCCACGGCTGTAACTTTACATCTTGCGATGCCTTCAACTGCTCGCTTGTCACCTCCGCATATCCCCCATCACCCATTGCCAGCAACACAAACGGCTCAATCTCCGGGGCCAGCTGAAATTTCCCATCCGCTCCGGTCTTGATCGTCGGCGCCTTCCCTCCTCGGTTCAAAACAAACTCCCCGTTGCGAATCTGAATACTCGACGTCGGCGTTGACAACACAACATCCACCCCCGCCGCCGGCTTCCCATCCGCCGACCGCACCACTCCACTGGGCCCCGTCCCCTTCTTCAGCTTCACATCAAACACCACATCGCTCTGATCCATCTTGTACGGCGGCGAAACTGCCGGCAGATACCCCGGCACTTCGATGCTCAGCGACCGCGCCGACGCCGGCTGCGTAAACTCAATTTCATACTGTCCATTCTGCCCCTTCTTCGCGCTTGCGGCAGACCGATCCCAGAACACCGGCGAGTTTTCACCCTGCCACCCCGGCACCACCAAAAAACTCTCCATCGGCTTTCCGGTTTCCGCATCAACCACGCTCCCATGCCACTTCTGCGGCGGCCGAAGCGTAATCACATATTCCTTCTCCGATGGCGACATCCGAAACTGCCGGACATAAACATATCCCTCCTTCATCATGTCGAACTGCAATTCGCCCGCCGGCGCTTCGGTCCATTCAAACGTCCCATCCGCCTTGCTGTTGGTCATCCATTGCAAGCCGTGAAACGGGCTTAGCGCCACCATCACACCCCTCACCGGCTTTCCATTCACATCCACAATCTTCCCACGAATCGTGTTACCCTTGGCCAACCGAAATTCCACCGCTCCCATCTCCTTGCCGACCTTGACCGCCTTCACACCCGGCGCATACCCCCGCGCCGTCGCCGTCAGCGTCACACTCCCCGGCCGCGAATTCTTCAAAACAAAGCGCCCGTCCCCATCGGCCCTGACCTTCATAGAGTTGCCATATGGCTCCCCCACTCGCACCGACGCATTCCCAATCGCCTTCCCCGCCTCATCCACCACCAGCCCCGCAACTTCCAGCCCCTTCTTCATCACTATGACACCCTTCATCGCCCGCAACTCCTCCATCGGCAGCTTGCTCGTAAAGTCATTCTCCAACTCGCTGACGAAATCCCCATGCTTCACCCTGATCCTCACCTCCTTCAGGTCCTTCTCAATCCCATCACATCGCCACCGTCCCTGCTCATCGCTCCTGCCCTTGGCGGACTCCCACAGATCCCCTCGATTGCGGCCCGCGCTACTGTCACCTGGCAACATACAAACCACATCCACGCCCGCAATTGGATTCCCCTGCTCATCATGCACGACCCCGCCGATGCTCGTGCCGCGTTCCAACTCGAATTTATAACTCGTCGGAACCGGCTCATCGCGATATGTAATGCCGCGCGAAACATAGCCATCCATCTTCACTTGGATATCCAGGTAGCTCGGATCCTTCTCTGGCAACATCAACCAGCCGCGCCCCTTCTCTTCCGTGATCTCTCTTCTGTTATGCACTCCATCGGGAATGTTGGGATCCCCCGTGACGAAAAATTTTATCGCCAGCTGCGCCCCCGCAATCGGTTGTTTGGAAACCGCATCCACAACCACAATCTCCATATCCCGATCCAACCCCGGCCTCGCCGCCAGTTTTCCTTGGGGCGCAGGCGCATTGATTGGCTTCGTCGCCGCACCTTTCCCATCAGTTCCCCCCAACGGAACCGCCGACACCCCCGGCCCGGCCTTTTCGTTTTTAAATTTGTAAATAACCAGAACCAAAGCCAGAACCGCCAGGACCGCAACCACTGCCAGCCCGGCCGCACGAGTGACGCCGCGACGATTCGAAATCATCACATGCCTCCCTCAGATAGGATTTTTCAAAAGGCATCCCTGCCGGCGATCAGGGCACAATCACCGCATCCCTAAACTGCTCCCCCAGCCGATTCCTCATCACCACCGCCTCATCATATCTTTTGATCGGCCCCGCCATAACCAGTTGCAGCCCTTTTTCCTTTTTTTCAAACCGCCCCACCGGAAATCCCTGCTTTCGCAGCGTATTCACCAGATTCTCGGCCGGCTGGGGCGAGGAGAAGGCGGCAACCTGAACATAGAACGCTCGCGCACCTTGATGGCTGACAGCGCGGGCGGCGGGTTCGGATTTGGGGAATTCCTTTTCAACCTGGGCGAAGGTGTCATCGGCGGCTTCCCACTTGCCGAGGCGCTGCTGGGAGAGGCCGGTGCGATAGAGGACCCAGGATTTCAGGTCGCCCGGGTCGAGTTTTTCGTAGGCGGCGGTCCAATTGATCTCGGCGGCGCCGAAATCGTTCAGCCAATAGGCGACGTTGCCGAGGCTGGTGCGGATGTAGCCTTCGAGCTGGCGCGGGGGCATGAGGGTGAGGGCTTTTTCATAGCTGGCCCGCGCCTCGCGCAGATTGGCGTTGGCCTCGGCGTCGGAGCCCTTGGTGCGCTGCTCGAAGGCGCGGCCGCGAAGATAGGCGGCCTCGGCAGCGCCGTTTCCGGTGGGATATTTTTTGAGATAGTCATCGGCGGCGGCGATGGCGCGGTCGTAGTTTCGCTGATCGAGCGCGCCATAGCCCTCACGCAAATTTTGCGTGTCCTTGGCGTTCTGGCAGCCGAGGCCGGCCGCCAGAATCGCCAGGGAAATGAGCCACGCGGCCGCCGCTATTCCTGTCGTTCGCATCCTTGCCGCTCCTTCGTTATAAATACCCAACGCTACGGCCCCTTTGCGAGGACATCCATGCTTTTCGAACCGCTCTTCATGCACGCCCGCAACCATCCGCAGGACCTGGCCATGACCGATGATTTCGGCCAGTGGAACTACCAGCAGGTGGCGGCGATGGCGGCCGGGATTGGCATGTACCTCGCAAGCCAGACCCAGAAGCCGCACGTCGGCATCCTGCTGCCGCCGAGTGCGGGTTTTGCGGCCAGTTTCTACGGAACACTGCTGGCGGGCAAGAGCATCGTGCCGATCAATTACCTGCTGGGGGATCGCGAAATTGCCCATGTCATCCAGGATTCCGGCATCGACACGGTGATCACGATTCCCCAACTGGCGGGGCGGCTGAGGGATTATCCGCTGAAAGTCGTGGACCTTTTGCAATTGGCGCAGATGCCGGCCGCGGCGATCACGCCGAAATTTCCCTCGCCCAAGACGGATGATCTGGCGGTGCTGATGTATACGTCGGGAACTTCCGGCCTGCCCAAGGGCGTGATGCTCACTTATGGGAATTTGCAATCGAATGTCGATGCGGCCATCGAACACGCGATCCTTCAGACGAAGCATGTGTTCCTGGGGGTGATTCCGCTGTTTCATGCGTTTGGGGTGACGGCGATGCTGCTGGCGCCGGTGCAGCTCAAAGCGCCGGTGGTCTATACAGCGCGGTTCTCGCCGGTGGGGACGATTCAGGCGATCCGGAAGCACAAGGCGTCGATCATGTTCGGCGTGCCGGCGATGTATGCGGCGATTCTGCGGCTGGAATCGGCGAAGGCGGATGAATTCAAAGATATGTTCGCTTTGATCTCCGGCGCGGAGCCGCTGCCGGCGACGGTGCGCGAGGGATTTGAGCGGCGGTTTGGGACGCGGATTCACGAAGGGTATGGGCTGACGGAAACCAGCCCGGTGGTGACGCTCAACACGCCGATGCAGAACAAGGCGGGTTCGGTGGGCAAAGCCGTGCCCGGCGCGGAGGTGCGCATCGTCGATGATGAAGGCAAAACCGTTGGGCGCGAGACCACCGGGGAAATCTGGCTGAAGGGGCCGATGGTGATGAAGGGTTATTACAACCTGCCGAAGGAGACGGCCGATGTTCTGACGGCGGACGGGTATTTCAAAACCGGGGATTTGGGGAAAATCGATTCGGAAGGATTTCTGTTCATTACCGGCCGGAAGAAAGAGCTGATCATTTCGGCGGGGGAAAAGATTGTGCCGCGCGAGGTGGAGGATGTGTTGGCGCGGCATCCGCAGGTGGTGGAGGTTGCGGTGGTCGGCAAGAAGGATGCATCGCGGGGGGAAGTGGTGGTGGCGTTTGTGGTGGCCAAGGAGCCGACGCTGAAGGCCGAGGAGCTGAGATCATTTTGCCGCGATCAGGGGTTGGTGCAATTCAAGGTTCCGCGGGAGATTGTTCTGGTGGCCGAATTGCCGCGATCGCCAACGGGGAAAGTCCTCAAGCGGGTGTTGGCGGAAAAGGCCAATGCCTCGGCCGGTTGAGTGCCCATAGAACCGCCAGGCGCGCCCCGCTAGAATGCCGACGCAAAATCTGGAGAGGTGTCCGAGTGGCTGAAGGAGCAGCACTGGAAATGCTGTTGGCGGCTTAAACCGTCACGGGGGTTCGAATCCCCCCCTCTCCGCTTCGATTCACCCGCTTCCGCAAGCGCGGAAGCGGGTTGTGAGCGGACAAAGGGACATCGCAATGCCCGACGGGACAATTGATCCACTTCACGATTACGTAGCGGACCTGACGTCGCTGGCGCGCGAGCGCTGGTCAACAATTGCGGCGGCCCGCGCGGATGCACTAGCCGTTCAGAGTCTTCTCTTGGACAAGCTTCGGGAATTTACGTCAGGTGATGTCGATGTCATTGTCTTTGGATCGCTCGCACGTCAAGAGTGGACCAGCGGAAGCGACGTGGACTGGACCATCTTGATCGATGGACAGGCGAACGCCCAACACAGAATTACTGCTAGAGAAGTCGAGCGCACGTTGGGCAACATGAAATACAAAGAAACGCCGCTCACAGGGCCGGGAGCCGAGGGGATCTTTGGCAATTTGGCTTTCAGTCACGAGATTGTGCACCACATCGGCGGGCAAGCTGATTCCAATCGGAACACCACACAGCGAATACTTCTGCTCCTGGAAGCTGTCGCCATCCGGAAGCCTGAGGACGAACTAGCGGGTCCGTTTGAAAGAATCATTCGTCAGATTCTGAACCGCTATCTGGTCAGCGACTCAACCTTCCATTCAAAGGCAGATCAGGAATCCCGCATTCCACGATTCCTCTTGAACGACATCGTTCGATACTGGCGCACGATGTGCGTGGACTTTGCTTACAAGGACTGGGAGCAGGGTGGAAAAAAGTGGGCCTTACGCAACTTCAAACTAAGAACCGCTCGAAAGCTACTGTTCGTCTCTGGGCTATTGACCGTCTTTAGCTGCTTCCAGAACAAATCACTTCGACGCAACGGAGGCAATCGGGATGATTACCTCTTGAAACTTCAGGCTCACTTGGGGAGTTTCGTCCATTCCACGCCCCTCAATATTCTGTCATGGGCGTTGAGTGGGATTGGACTCCGCAGCGAGTGCTGCGACCTACTCGACATTTACGAACGCTTTCTGCGCTTGCTCGATGATCCGAACCTGAGGAATCACCTCAATGGTCTGGCCGAAGATGGAGTCTACGAAGACGAACGGTTTCTGGAATGCCGAGAACTCAGCCACGAATTACAGGCAAAGCTGAAAAGGGTGTGTTTTGAATTAGATTCTCCCTTGCGGGAGTTTACCGTTGAGTATGGAGTATTTTGATGAGAATCGGGTTTTCAACTGGGAGTATTGCGCTCGGGAATGTGCGGCTTGGCCTTAGCATAGCCAGGCACGGCGCGACGAGCGCCGTTGAACTGTCTGCCTTGCGTGAGGAGGAACTCGACCCGCTACTCCGATCACTCGACCAACTCAAGACCGAACTGAGTAAGTTTCAATATGTGTCTGTCCACGCCCCGAGCAAGCTACTAAGACTCTCGGAGGGTGAATTGGCAGCCAAGCTGCAACAAGTCGCAGACCGAGGGTGGGCGATAATCGTGCATCCAGACATCATCACCGACTTCGGATTGTGGCGAAAATTGGGAAAAGCAGTGTGCATTGAGAACATGGACAAACGGAAGACAGTTGGTCGCACCGCAAAGCAGCTTGGTCATATCTTTGAGGAATTACCCGAAGCGACTTTCTGTTTTGACATTGGCCATGCCCGGCAGGTCGATCCAACAATGCAGGAAGCGGAGTCGTTCCTAGAGGCGTTCGGGAAAAGGCTCCGACAGATACACATGAGTTATGTCAACTCTCAAAGCCATCATGAACGACTGAATTACGAGAGTGTTCTCGCATTCCAGTTAGTGGCTCACTGGCTTGATCGCTCGATTCCGATCATTCTGGAGACGCCTGTCGAAAAAGGGGAGGTTGACGAGGAGCTTGCGTGGGTAGAAAAAGTGTTCGCCGCTGTTGATGGGCTCGATGATCGAGTCGGCAAGTCATCCACTCGAGCCCCGTAGTCCACTAACCTTTCCAGTGCCATGAAAATCACCCGCATCTTCGCCCATCGTGTCGAGTTGCCGTTGCGCGAGGGGAGTTACAGGTGGGCCGGGGGGAAATCGGTGACGGTGTTTGACAGCACGATTGTGGGTGTTGAAGCGGAAGGCGGGGTCGTCGGGTTTGGGGAGGTTTGTCCGTTGGGGCCGTTTTATCTGCCGGCTTATGCGGAAGGCGTCCGGGCGGGGTTGAGGGAGCTGGGGCCGCATCTGATTGGGCTCGATCCGCGGGAGCTTTTGAAGCTGAATCATCGGATGGATGCGGCGCTGAAGGGCCATCCTTATGTGAAGAGCGGCATCGACATTGCGTGCTGGGACATTCTTGGCCAGGTGGCCGGAGTTCCGGTGTGCGTGCTGATGGGGGGAAGGTTTGGGGAGAAGGTGCGGCTTTACCGGGCGATTTCGCAGGAATCGCCGGGGGCGATGGCCGCGAAAGTGGCCGGGTATCGCGCGGAGGGGTATACGCGGTTCCAACTCAAGGTGGGCGGCGAGGCGGACACCGACATCGAGCGGATCCGCGCGGTGCGCGGCATGCTCAATTCCGGCGAACGCCTGGTGGCGGATGCGAACACGGGGTGGACGCTGCACGAAGCGATGCGCGTGGTCCGCGCGGTGCGCGATGTCGATGTGTACATCGAGCAACCATGCCTCACGTATGAAGAGTGCCTTTCGGTGCGGCGGCATACCGATCATCCATTTGTGCTCGATGAAACCATCGACAGCCTCGACATGCTGTTGCGGGCGAGGAGTGATCTGGCGATGGATGTGGTGAATCTGAAGATCAGCAAGCTGGGCGGCCTGACCAGGACCAGGCAGGTCCGCGATTTGTGCGTGAGCATGGGGATCGCCATGACCCTGGAAGATAGCTGGGGCGGCGATATCACGACGGCCGCGATCGCTCATCTGGCGCACAGTACGCCCGAAGAGTTCCGATTCACCAGTACGGATTTCAACAGCTATGTCACCGTCAGCACGGCCGCGGGGGCGCCTGAGCGGGTGAACGGGTTCATGGCGGCCGGCAGTGCGCCGGGGCTGGGGATCAGGCCGAAGCTTGAGGTCCTGGGAAAGCGGGTTGTTGATGTTTTCTGAATCACGGCGGTCACGAGAAAACATGAGGCACGCT
>JBGPEF010000086.1:0-13582 GCA_041482675.1 Tepidisphaeraceae bacterium
ACGATGGCCGGGGCGGGCGCGGCCATCAATGTGGATGCCGGCTCACATCAGATCTTTGCCCCGCTGCTTGTCGCCGACAATCTGGGCATCAGCATCAAGAGCGGAGCTGCCCTGGAAATCGAGAACCTCAGCATCGCTGCCGGCAAGACCGTCACCAAGTCCGACGCCGGCGCGCTCACCATCTTCGGCGCCCAGGACCATGGGAGCGGCTCAGCGCTGGTGGTTTCGGGCGGGACGATCAATATGAATTCCAATCCTGGCACGCCGAACTCGGCGGCGGGGTCGAATCTGTCGGTCAGTGTGACGGGATCGCGGATCACGCTGGGGGGGGACATGGATGTGAAGGAATTGACGCTGGACATCGCGGCCGTGGGGAGCCAGACGCTCGACTTGGACAGCCCGGCGACGGTCGAGGGGTTTCATGCGGTGCGGGTGTATGCGACGGATTTGAATGCGGCGAAGGCGTCGCTGTATGGAGCGATTCGCAATGCGAATGCGGCGGGTGCGGCCGATCCGCTGGATGGGATTATTGATTCGGGATTGCACGCGGGATCGGGGATTGGGATCGCGGCGATTGGGGATCACATTCTGATTCGGCCGACCAAGAAGGGGGATTTGAATCTGGATGGGCAGGTGACGATCTCGGATTTCATCGATCTGGCCTCCAATTTCAACGGGACAAACAAGAGTTGGCAGGAAGGTGATCTGAATTACGACGGCAGCGTCGCCATCAGCGATTTCATCGATTTGGCGTCGAATTTCGGGGGCAGCTATGCGGGGAGCGTTGGCTTGGCCAGTGCGGCGGATTTGCGGACGCTGGCGAGTTTTGCTTCGAGTGTTGGAGTTGATCCGGGGGTGATTGGGTCGGCGGTGCCGGAGCCGGCGGCGCTCGGGCTGTTGGCGGTTGGGGCGTTGGGATTGATGCGGAGGCGAAGGCGGAACTGAGGGGTTGGTAGCGATTTCTGGAGAGGGACGAGAGCGCCTGGCAGAGATGCCGGGCGCTTGTTTTTTTGTGCGGTGAGCGGAGGAGGAGGTTGACTATAATGCCGGTGAGCCGGCGGCGAGAGAGGGTGGGGGTTGAGCCGCGGGAAATTGCGATGATGAAGATGATCTGGAAAAGCTTGAGGATGAGGCCGCGAACGCGGTGGGTTTTGGTGGGCGCGGTTTTGGGGTGCGCGGGGAGGGGGATGGCGCAGGCGATTCCGTCGGCGATTGATAGCGTGACGGTGACGCCGCTGGCGGGGAGTTTTTACACGATGAATGTGACGGTGGCGGTGGAGGATAATTATCTGCCGAACGTGGTTTGGCGGGAGAATGGAGGGGCGTCTTATCAGGCGCTGAAGGTGCAGGCGGTGGCGGCGCGGGGATACCTTTATTACAAGCTGTCGCAGACGCCCAATGGGGGGAAGGCGACGAGTATTCGGGATGGGACGGCGGACCAGGTGTATTCGAAGGCCCCCACCGCTCCGTTTACGCGGAGCACGGCGACGAGCACGCAGATGAATTATTTGCGGGCGGCGGATGAGAGCGAGGGGGAGATTTTGATCACCAGCGCGGGGGAGCCGGTTTGCATGTTTTATGTGGCGGCGGGGAGGCCGGATACATCGACGGATGCGAGCACGATCTGGCCGATGGGGGCGGCGCTGGGGCAGTGGGAGACGGGGGACCAACTGCCGACCGATACGGAAAAATGGGTCACATACAATCGCGGCCTCACTGGGGCGTCGGTGCAGCCGACGCCGCTGGGGTTGTTGACGAATCCGGTGAACCGGGGGGCGATGAGCCAGAATGGGTCGGGTTTTCTGGGGGCGGGGAGGACGAGCGCGACCAATCCGGAGCGGAATTTCGCGGCGTGGGATTATGTGGACATCATCAAATATTACTACGGGCAGGATACGCAATTGGCGCTGGCGAAGGCGCCGGCGAGCGGGGGGATGCCGGCGTTTGTGAAGCAGATTGCGTCGTTTGATTATGACGAGGGGTATTTGCGGAACCGGATGGATTATTCGGCGACGAATTCGACGAATATTTTGTACGGGAGCAGCTCGCACGTGAGGGATTTGGTGGGGCCGCAGTCGGGGGCGGGGTCGCAGAGGATTGTTTTGGATATCGATGCGGCCGCGGCGAGCGGGAATTTTACGTATCGGCACATGTCGGGGATGGTGATGGGGACGGAGGCGAATCCGACGATCAATAATGGGTTGATCGGCACGAAGAGCGCGAACCTGCTGATTGAGAATCGGGGGTCGGTTGGGTTCTGGATCAGGACGGCGGCGGCGAATGTCACGGCGCGGCCGCTGCTGGATGATGGGACGGCGAGCACGGAGCAGGGGTTGGCGCGGAACATCGTGGGTGATGGGCAGTGGCACAAGTATGGGTGGTATTTGACGGATAATTCAGAGTGGACGAGTTTTGCGGGGGGGAATAATGCGATTTCGGGGAACTGGACGCTGGATTCGATTTTGTTCACGGGGGCGGGGGACACGACGTTTAACCTGGATACGGTTTTTTATGATGCAAGCACGATTCCGCCGGTGAATCAGTGGGTTTTTGATGGGAACGGGACGTGGGGGGTGGCGGGGAACTGGGTGAATGCGATTCCGGATAACGTGGGGGCGGTGGCGAATTTTCTGGGGAAGACAACGGGGCATCGGGTGGTGAGCATCGCGTCGCCGGTGTCGGTGGGGACGATCAATTTCAATCAGCCGCTGGGGTATGAGGTGTTTAATAATTCGGTGACGTTCGTGGGGCTGACGCTGGATGTGAGCAGTGGATCGGCGGCGATCAACGTGCAATCAAGCGGGACGCAGACGATTTCGAGTGGATTTAATATCCGGGACATTGCGAGTTTTGATGTGGGGGGCGGGGGGACGCTGGTTTTGAGGGGGGTGTTGAATATTGGGGCGGTGGGAGTGGGGAAGACGGTGACGAAAACGGGCGGGGGCATTTTGACGATTAATGGGGCGCAGTTGCATCAGCCGGGGACGGTGATTGTGGCGGGAGGCGGGGTTACGAATATCAATTCGAATTGTGGTGTGAATGCGGGGGTGAGCGTTGTGGGAAATGGCAGCAGCGTGGTGCTGGGGGCGGACCAGGATTTGAGGGATTTGAATGTGGCTTTTTTAAATGCGGGGGTGCAGACGCTGGATTTGAAAAGTGAGCCGGGCGCGGGGGCGTTTCGGAGTGTGAGGGTGTTTGCGGGGGATTTGGCGGCGGCGAAATCGTCGCTGTATGCGGCGGTGGCGAATGCGATGAGCAATCCGGGGGATGGGATTGTGGATTCGGGACTTTCGGCGCATGCGGGGGCGGCGATTGGGGTGGCGGTGGTGGGAGATCATGTGCTGGTGCGGGCGACGCGGATGGGGGATTTGAATCTGGATGGGGCGGTGACGATTTCGGATTTCATCGATCTGGCGTCGCATTTTGATGGGGTGGGGACGTGGCAGGAGGGGGATTTGAATTACGACGGGAGCGTGACGATTTCGGATTTCATTGATCTGGCTTCGAATTTTAATAGCAGCTACGCCGGAGGTGTTTGGCCGATCAGTGGGGAGGATCGGGCGGTGCTGGAGGGATTTGCGGCGGCGAATGTGCCGGAGCCGGGGGTGATTTTGAGTGTCATGGGGGTGGGGATGATGTTGATGAGAAAGACGCGGGCGAGACGCCCGTGCCACGATTGAGACGACACGGGCAAGATGCCCGTGCCACGGTTAGGCGAAGAGGTCCATGATGGGTTTGCCCTGGCCGTCGCGGGTGACGTAGAAGGGGCGTTGTTCGATTTCGTAGGCGTGGCGGGGGGAGATGCCGAGGGCGTGGTAGATGGTGGCGTGGAGGTTTTCGATGATGACGGGGTTTTTGATGGATTTGCAGGGGCGTTCGGTGGCGGTTTCTCCATAGAGATAGCCGCGCTTGATGCCGCCGCCGAAGAGGAGGACGGAGCCGGCGTCGGTGAAGTGGCGGTGCATGCCGTAGAAACGGTCGTCCTCAATTTTGTCGGGGACTTTGGCCTGGTCGCGGAGGCGGGCGGTGTCTTTGCCTTCGATCATCATGTCGCGGGAGAATTCGCTGGCGAGGACGATGAGGGTGCGGTCGAGGAGGCCGCGGGCTTCGAGGTCGAGGATCAATTGGGCGACGGGGGCGTCGATGGTGGCTTTGGAGGCGGTGATGCGCTTGTGGCCGTTTTCGTGAGTGTCCCAGTTTAAAAATGGGATGTATTCGGTGGTGACTTCGATGAAGCGAGCGCCGGCTTCGGTGAGTCGGCGGGCGAGGAGGCAGCCGAGGCCGAAACGGCCGACGGTTTGGGCCTCGTAGGTGCCTTCGCGAGAGAGGCGGGCGCTGGACATTTTGCTGACGTCGAAATCGGCGGGGACATACTTGGCCAGAGATTCTTTGGGTTCGAGGGAGAGGTCGAAGGCTTTGGCGGCGGGAGAGGAGAGGAGGCGGTGGGCGTTGTCGATGGCGTTGACGAGGGATTCTTTTTGATAGGCGCTGCCGTGTTGGCCGATGGGGGAGGCTTCGAGGAGTTTTTTGTAGTGGGCGTTTCGATTTTCGAATCGCTGGGGCGTCGTGCCGGGTGGTGGACGGACGGCGTCGATGGCCTGCTGGGGGAAGGGGAGGTTGAAGGGGCCGAATTCGCTGCCGAGGAAGCCGGCGGTGGTGAAGGCTTTTAATTCCTCGCCTTCGCCGACGTCGAAGCGCTGGCCGATGTTGATGAAGGCGGGGATGGCGGGGTTGAGGGGGCCGAGGGTGCGGGCGATGACCGAGCCGATGTGGGGGGCGGCGACGGATTGGGGGGGGACGTAGCCGGTGTGCCAGTGGAATTGATGGCGGGAATGGAGAATGAAGCCGAGGTCGGCGGCGGTGTAGGTGCGGATGAGGGTGCCGCGGTCCATGACGGAGGCGAGGCGTTCGAGGCCCTGGGAGAATTTGATGTTGTCGACTTTGGTGTCGATGGTGGGGAAGGTGGAGAGGACGGATTTGGGGTCCATGCCTTTTTCGTAGGGGGCATAGCGCTTGGGATCGAAGGTTTCGGTGTGGGACATTCCGCCGGCCATCCAGAGGATGATGACGGTGTCGGCGGTGGGGGCGATTTTGGGGATGTATTTGGCGTTGGATTTTTCGTCGGCCCAGAGTTTGGGAGGGCCGGAGGAGAGGGCGGCGAGAGTGGCGGCGGAGGCGGATCTGAGGAAAGTGCGACGGGAAGGATTTGAGGTTCTCATATCATCACGCAACTGGTTATTGAAAATCCCCTCACCCTAACCCTCTCCCAAAGGGAGAAGGGACTAAGACCCTCACCCTGACCCTCTCCCGGAGTACCGGGAGAGGGAAATGGTGCGGCGAGCCGCACCCTACGGTTGTTGGGAGAGGGAAGATGGTGGGCAGTGCCCACCCTACAGACTGCGAGAATGGAAAGTAGATAGGGCATTAGTTGATCAGTTGAAATTCGGGGAGCATGGAAATCGCCCAGAGGAAGTCGGCGATGTTTTCGGGTTTGGGTTTTTCGCCGAACATTTCGAGGGCGACTTGTTTTTCGGTTTCGGTGGGTTTTCGGGAGAGGGTGTGCTGGTAGATGTCGTCGATGAAGGCGGAGGGATCTTTGGTGGCGAGGGGGTGGAGGTGTTGGGAGACTTGCTTGAGGCGGTTGTCGAGGGCGGTGCCGTTGGTGAGCTCGAGGGCCTGGATGGTGGTGGCGGAGGTGAGGCGGGTGGTGATGACTTGTTCGCGGTTGGGGCGGTCGAGGGCGAGCATGAGGGGGTCGGCACCCTGGAGGGAAGCGCGGAGGTGGCCGGCCTGGGCGGCGGTGGCGGCGGCGGGTTTGAGGGTGGGGCCGAGGTCGATGGCTTCGTTGGAAAAATCGATGCGGCGGATGGGAGGGAGGGCGGGGCCTTCGTCGATGGGGGTTAGCTCGGCGGGGAGCTTGACGGCCGGGAACCAGTCTTTGGGCTCGATGGTGCGCTTGGGCCAACCATCTTCGGGAGCGCGGCGGACGCGCCAGGATTCGTCGGAGACGAGTTCGATGGGGGGAGCGTTGGCGGTGGTGGCGCGGAGGTAGAAGCCGACGCCGCTGACGGTGTTGATGTGGTTGCGGGAGTTGAGGAATTTATCGACTTCTTCTTCGGTGAGG
The DNA here is from genome assembly GCA_041482675.1 of Tepidisphaeraceae bacterium. Taxonomy (GTDB): domain Bacteria; phylum Planctomycetota; class Phycisphaerae; order Tepidisphaerales; family Tepidisphaeraceae; genus JBGPEF01. Next base: position 6,125 of record JBGPEF010000086.1, read on the forward strand.
CCGATTTTTTCGGAGTGGGAGGCGACGTCGATGGCGAAGATGTTGCGGCCGGCGACGAGCTGGGGTTTGACGTCGAAGACGGCGACGCGGCCGAAGCGCTGGCCGTCGGAGAGGACGCGGCCGGATTGCTTGCCATTGACGAGGAGGCTGAAGCCCTGGCTGGCGGCGACGGCGGCGTAGGCTTCGGCGGGAACTTTTTCGAGCTCGATGGATTTGAGGAAGACGACTTTGTGGCGGTCCCAGGGTTTGAGGGCGTTTTTGGGTTCGTCGGGTTTTTTGGCGTCGTCGGGTTTTTTGTCCGGCACAGCCGGACCTACGAGCTTTGGTTCGTCGGATTCGTTGGCGGGGTCGGTGAGCTTGCGGAGATCGTCGGCTTTCTTTTTCTCGGCGTCGGCTTTCTTTTTGGCGGCCTCGGCTTCGCGTTTTTCGGTGTTTTGTTGCTCGCGGGTGCGGCCGACTTCTTCGGGCTCGAGGGTCCAGATCCACTGGGGTTGTTTCATGTCGCCCAGGAGATTGCCCGCACTGAAATCGATTTCGATGCTGGCGGGCATGCGCGGCCACTGGTCGCCGAGGGTGGCGATGGCGTCGCAGAATTGCTCGGCGCTGAGGCGGCGGGTGAGGGGGCCTTTGAAGACGTAGGCTTCCTTGGAGGGAAGGTATTCGACGGTGGGGAGTTGATAGGCCTGCGAGGTGAGAATGAGCTCGATGGTGCGCTTGAGGTTGTAGTCGTGTGCGACGAGATCTTCGGCGAGGTAGTCGAGGAGATCGGAGTTCCAGGCGGGTTTGTCCATGTCGTCGATGGGCTCGACGAGGCCGCGGCCGATGAGCCTGGCCCAGAGGCGATTGACGATGGTGCGGGGGAGGCGGCCATTGGCTTTGCTGGTGACGAGCTGCTCGAATTGCTTGAGGCGATCGGGCTTGTCGGATTTGTCGTTGAGGGTGCCGAGTTGGGGGTAGAGGAAGCGGAGGGTGGCGGTTTTGCCGGTGGGTTTGTCGCACTGGACGAGCTGGAGATGTTCATCGGAGTAGATGGCGGCGAGGCCGTAGGCGTCGGCGAGGGTCCAGTCGTTGATGAAGCTGTCGTGGCAGGAGGCGCATTTGAGATTCACGCCCATGAAGACCTGGGCGATGTTTTGCGAGGCCTGCATGGGGGGAAGCATGGCGGCGTTGACGGTGCCGCGCCAGAGGATGCCGCGGGCGAAGCCTTCGCTGGATTTGGTGGGATTGACGAGCTCGCCGACGAAGCGGTCGTAGGGGATGTTTTCGACGAGGGCGGAATAGAGCCAGCCGGAGATCTGGCGGCGGCCGCCGTCGATGTAGCCGGTGCCGCGGTAGTCGTTGCGGAGCATGTCGTTCCAGAAGGTGAGCCAGTGGTCGGCGTAGGCGCGTTTGTCGGAGAGGAGTTTCTGGACGAGGGTGGCGCGCTTTTGGGAACTGGTGTCGGAGAGGAATTCGTTGAGCTGCTGGGTGGTGGGGAGGAGGCCGATGGTGTCGAGATAGGCGCGGCGGGCGAAGATTTGGTCGGGGGTGATTTTGGGAGGAGAGATCTGGCGCTGTTGGAAATAGACGGCGAGAAGGCGGTCGAGGGGGTGGGATTGGGGGCCGTCGGGGAGGGTGATTGGGTGGGGGAGGAGGTTGGCGGGCTCGGGTTTTTTGAAATTGATGGTTTGGTCCCAGGGGAGGCCCTGGTCGATCCAGGCGCGGAGGAGGGAGACCTGGGCGGGGGTCCACTTGGTGCCTTTTTTGGGCATGATGGAGTCGGGATCGAGGCCGGCGACGAGGCGGACGATCAGGGATTTGTCGGATTGGCCGGGGATGGCGGCGGGGCCGGTGTCGCCGCCTTTGAGGAGGGATTCGCGGGTTTCGAGGGAGAAACCGCCCTTGTTTTTGCCTTTGGCGTGGCAGTTGATGCAGGCGGCTTCGAAGAGGGGTTTGATTTCCTTGGAGAAGTTGATTTGGTGGGTGGAGGGAGGGGGGAGCGGTTTGGGGATGTCAGCGCCGGGTGAGGGGGCGACGGCGAAGAGAATCAGGACGATCAGGGGCAGTAAGCGGGACATGTGTTGCTATATAAGATACCGCTGTGGCGGCAAAATGACGAATGACGAATGACGAATGACGAAAGAATGTCGAATGACGAAGAGACGCATCGATGAGTACATCGATGCGTGGCGGACAGGAATGTCCGCCCCACCGAAAGATGACCCAGGCGGTCAGTCGATTTCGATGGGTTGGCGGATTTCGCGGAGTTGTTGTTCGCGTTCCATTTCTTCTTCTTCGTTTTCGTCGAGTTCGGATTCGTTGGTGGCCATGGTGGATTCGGCGATCAGGGGGTCGGGGTCGATGCGGAGGGTTTGGGCGAGTTCTTTGCCATCGACGGTGAGGATGATGCGATAGGAGCCGGGGGGGACGGGCGGGAGGCCGGCGAAACGCTGCTGAGGGCCCCCACCGCTGCTTTCGGCCAGGGCGCGCAGGGGTGGGGCGACGGTCGGGCGGGTGGTGGCGCGGAAGGGGCGGGTGGTGGAGCGAGGTTCGTTGGGGGGACCGTTGGGTTGAGTGGTGGGAGGGGCGGAGCGGGCGATGGGGCGCAGGTCCCAGGTGACGCGATTGAGGCCGGCTTCTTTTTTGGCGGGGAGCTCGCGCAGGGTTGCGCCGGTGATGTCGAGGATTTTGATGGAGACTTTTTCGGCGGGTTTGGGGAGTGAGTAATAGATTTGTGCGCCGAGCGTGGGATTTTGGCCGTTGAAGCGGCGGTTGGTGCGGCCGTGGGCGGGCTCGGAGCGCCAGCGCATGGTGGTGGTGGGTTGATAGAGGATGGGGGTGGAGACGAGCTGATCGGGTTTGAGTTGGCGGAGGGCGGAGACGTCGAGGACCCAGAGGCTGCGGCCGTGGGTGGCGGCGACGATTTCGCCGGCGGTGGGATGGATGGCGATTTCGTGGACGGCGACGGTGGGGAGATTGGCGCCGAGCTTGTTCCAGGATTTGCCGCGGTCGAGGGAGCACCATGCGCCGAATTCGGCGCCGAGATAGAGGAGGTTGGGGTTGGAGATGTCTTCGCGGAGGCAACGGGCGGAGCCTGTTCTGCCCGGGAGATTGGCGCGGAGGGAGGTCCAGGTTTTGCCGAAATCTTCGGTGACGTAGAGATAAGGCTCATCATCATCGGAGCGATGGGCGTCGAAGGCGACGTAGGCGCGGGCTTCGACGAAGCGGGAGGGTTCGATGGTGGCGACCCAATGAGGATGGCGGACAAGAATGGCCGCCCCACCAGGAATGGCCGCCCTACCAGGGAGGCCGACGTTTTTGGCGATGTTGGTCCAGGATTTTCCGCCGTCGCGGGTGATGGAGAGAGCGCCGTCGTCGGTGCCGACGTAGAGGACGTCGGGATTTTTTGGGGATTCGGCGAGGGCGGTGGCGCTGCCTTGTTTGGTGAGGGTGATGTCGGGGGAGATGACCTGCAAGTTGTTGCCGCGGTCGAGGGAGCGGAAGACGTGATTGCCAGCGCTGTAGAAGATGCGGGTGTTGTGGCTGGAGAGGATGAAGGGGGTGTTCCAATTGAAGCGATAGGGAGGCGCGCCATCAGCGCGCGGGGGGCGGATGGAGGCGCGCTCGCCGGTGCGGATGTTGCGGCGCTGGATTGCGCCGTTTTGGGATTCGGAGTAGATGACGTCGGGGTCGTTCCAATCTACGCGGCAGACGAAGCCGTCGCCGCCGCCGACGGAGATCCAGTTTTCGTTGATGGGGCCGCTGCCGTCGAGGGAGATGGTGGGGCCGCACCAGGAGCCGTTGTCCTGGAGGCCGCCGGCGACGTGGTAGGGTTGATGGGGACAGATGGCGACGGTGTTGAGGTGGTCCCAGTTGGCGGTGCGGTCGTAGGTGGCGTAGAAGCCGCCGTCGCAGCCGACGATCATGTGGCGGGGATCGCGGGGATCGATCCAGAGGGCGTGCTGGTCGGCGTGGACGTTGCGGCCGGCGTCGGGGCGAAAGGTTTTGCCGCCGTCGATGGATTTGTACATGTTGATGCCGCAGACGTAGATGAATTTCTCATCTTTGGGATCGACTTTGATATTGCTGAAATACATGGGGCGGGGGTTGAGGCTGTTGATGCGTTTCCAGGTTTCGCCGCCGTCGGTGGATTTGTAGATGCCGCCGTATTCGTGGCTGTTGGGGCCTTGTTCATCCTGGACGTTTTCGATTTGGCCGCCGAGGTTGCCGAAGGACGGGCGGGTGGTGGAGGCGGCGACTTGGGAGCGGTCGGCGAGGGTGAGGGCGACCTGGCGGGATTCTTCGCCGGATTTGATTTTGAGGTCGAGTTTGTCGCCGGGTTTGTGGGAGCGGATGAGCTCGACGAGCTCCTCGTATTTGTCGATTTCCTTGCCTTCGGCGGAGGTGACGATGTCGCCGGATTTGAGGCCGGCTTTGGCCGCGGGGCTGTTTTCGACGATGTTGGTGAGGCGGACACCGCGCTGGGCTTCTTCGCCGTTGATGCCGGCGAAGGCGCCGGTGGATGCGGGAGCAGTGCGGCGGCCGGTGAGTTGGCCGGGGGAACGCGCCGTCAATGTGACCTCAACTTCGCGACTCTGGGCGTCGTGGAGAACTTTGATTTTGACCTTGTCGCCCTCTTTGTGGGCGCGAATTTCTTCGAGGAGCTGGTTGTAGCTGGTGAGCGGCTTGTCATCGAGAGCCTGGATGACATCATCGGCTTCGAGGCCGGCGAACACGGCGGGAGAGTTGGCGGCGACTGCGGTGATTTTGATGCCGTTTTCGGTGTCTTCGCCGGCGACGCCGAGGAATAAATCGCCGGAGGCGGGATCGGGGCGGCGGTCGAGGGTGATGATGACTTCAAGCTGGTTGAGGCCGCGGAGGACTTTGAGGCGGAGCTTGTCGCCGATTTTGTGGTCGCGGAATTCTTCTTCGAGTTTTTCGCGGGATTTGATGGGCTCGTCATTGACGGCCTGGATCAGGTCATCGACGAGGAGGCCGGCTTTGGCGGAGGGGCCGTTGTCGCGGACGCCGGTGACGCGGACGCCGCCTTCGGCATCATCGGCGGAGATGTCCATGTAGACCGATGCGCCGGAGCGGGGAGCGGCGCCCATGCCGATTTTTTCGCAATCGACGATGGCGAAGATGGTGTCGGGGTTTTTGCGGTAGTACTCGATGCCGATGCGGCCGAGTTTGTTGGTGGGGAGGCCTTTGGTGAGTTTTTTGAAGGATTGGCCGCCGTCGGTGGTTTTGTACAGGCCGGAGCCGGAGCCCCATTTTTTGATGGGGTCGTAGCTGTCGTAGCCATCGGCCATTTGGCCGCCGGGATGGGAATCGTAGCCGTCGCGGAGGCGTTCCCAGGTGGCGATGAGGAGCGTTTCGGAATCGGTGGGATGCATCTGGACGTCGATGACGCCGGTTTTGTCGTCGATGAAGAGGACTCGTTGCCAGGATTGGCCGCCGTCGGTGGTTTTGAAGAGGCCGCGTTCTTCGCTGGGGCCGTAGAGGCGGCCGAGGGCGCCGACGTAGACGATGTTGGGGTTGGTGCGGTGAATGGCGATTCGGCCGATCTGGAAGGACTTTTTGAGGCCCATGTTTTTCCAGGATTTGCCGCCGTCGGTGGATTTGTAAACACCGTCGCCCCAGGAGACGGAGTTGCGGGGATTGTTCTCGCCGGCGCCGAGCCAAAGGATGTTGGGATCGGAGGGGGCGAGGGCAACGCAGCCGATGGAGACGGTGGATTCCTTGTCAAACTGGTGGGTGAAGCTGAAGCCGTTGTTGGTGGTTTTGAGGAGGCCGCCGGATGCGGTGGCGACGTAGAAGGTGTTGGGGTCGGATTCGACGACGGCGAAATCGGTGATTCGGCCGCCCATTCCGGCGGGGCCGATGGAGCGCCAGGTGAGGGATTGCTGGTATTTGGAGTCGAGGGTAAAGGGGGGAGTGGCTGGAGAGGTCGTCGGAGAGGAGCGGGCGACTGGAGCAGTCGTCGGAATCTTGCGGAGGTCTTCGAGGGCTTTGGAGAGGGCCTGGACCTGGGATTCGAGTTGGGAGAGGCGCTGGTCGGTGGTGGGATTTGAGGGTTGGGTGGTGGGACGAGTGGCGGGTGGCTTGGCGGCTGGTTGCCCCTGTTCGATTTCCTGGGAATGAGCGACAGCGATGAAGGCGATAAGGATGAGGGAGATAGGCGCGAAGGGATTACGGGTGGTCATTGATTACCTCCTGGCCGGTCGATTCCATTCGATGTGGCGAATTGCATTGATTATACCTCAAAGAGGGAGGGAACGCAGGCGAGGCACGCCGCCGATTGGGCCGAGGGCTCCTATAATTCGTATAGCTATTAGGAGAACTTTTATGAACAGAATTATGGAGTTTGTTTCTTTGGATGGAGCGGGTGGCGTTGCTGCCCCGGTTCAGCCAGGATTGGATGATAGTGGACTGCTGGATGCTTATTCGCAGGCGGTGACGGGGGCGGTGCGGACGGTTGGGCCGTCGGTGGTGAATATTGAGGTGAGGTCGAAGGGGCAGGGGCCGCGCGGGCGGGAGGGAAGAGGAGGTGGGTCGGGGTTTATTTTTACGCCGGATGGGTTCATCCTGACCAACAGCCATGTGGTGCATGGGGCGGATTTGATTGAGGTGACGTTGTCGGATGGTCGGTCGGCAGCGGCACGGCTGGTGGGGGATGATCCGGATACGGATCTGGCGGTGATTCGGATTGATCTGACGGGATTGTGCGCGGCGGCGTTTGGGGATTCGAGCGCGATCGCGGTCGGGCAGTTGGCGATTGCGATTGGGAATCCTTATGGGTTCCAGGCGACGGTGACGGCGGGAGTGGTGAGCGCGCTGGCGCGGTCGTTTCGGGCGAATTCGGGACGGTTAATTGATAATGTGATTCAGACGGATGCGGCGTTGAATCCTGGCAACAGCGGTGGGCCGCTGGTGGATTCGCAGGGAAGAGTCATCGGCGTGAATACGGCGGTGATTATTGTGGCGCAGGGGATTTGCTTTGCGATTCCTTCGAATACAGCGCAGTACGTGGCAGCGCGGTTGATTCGGGATGGGAGAATCAGGCGGAGTCATATCGGGGTGATGAGCCAGAATGTGCCGCTGCCGAGGAAGGTGGTTCGGTTCCATGGATTGGAGCATGAGACGGCGGTGGGCGTGATGGATATGGAGGCGGAGTCGCCGGCGAGCAAGGCGGGATTGGCGGCCGGGGATTTGATTGTGGAGTTTGATGGGAAGGGAGTGTCCAGCATCGATGATTTGCATCGGATGTTGAGCGAGGAGAAGGTGGGGGTGAAGACGGAGATGACAGTTTTGAGGGGAGTGGAGAAGATGAGGTTGAATGTAATGCCACGCGAGCGCGCGGCGTAAACGTTCAACTTCCAACGCTCAACATTCAACATTCAAAGAAAGGCCCTCACCCTGCCCTCTCCCGGAGTACCGGGAGAGGGTATTATTTTGGGATGCGCATATTGGCAATTG